>DATLLM010000191.1:0-5293 GCA_035537855.1 Chloroflexota bacterium
GCCCGGGGGGCGCGGCCTTCCGCCCCTACCTGGACTACCGGGAGATGATCGAGACGGAGCGCCCGGACATCGTCAGCGTGACCACGCCCTCCCTGGCCCGGGCGGAGCCGGTGATCTTCGCCGCCGAGCACGGGGTGCGGGCGATCTACGCCGAGAAGGGGCTCTGCGCCTCGCTCGAGGAAGCGGACCGGGTGGCCGCCGCCGTCCGCGCCAACCGGGTGGCGTTCAACTGGGGGGCGATGCGCCGCCACCACGACGGCTTCCGCCAGCTCGCGGCGGCCATCGCCGGGGGCGCCATCGGCCAGCCCCGCTACGCCGTGATGTCCTTCTTCACCGACCTGATCAAGCACCACCCGCACACCCTCGACCTGGTGTCGATGCTCCTCGGCGACCCGCGGCCGGCCTGGATCGAAGGGCGCCTGGTGGAGGCGGGTGACCCCCTGACCGCCACGATCAAGCGGCCCCTGCCGACGTTCGACGCCGCCGCCAACCGCTACGTCCCGGCCGCGGGGGCCGAGATCGGCGACCCCATGGTGGGGTACTTCCGGGTAGGCTACGAGGGGGGCGCGGAGGGCGTCTTCCTGCCCCGCCCGGGCTCGTTCGACGTCGACGTAGTCGGCTCCGAGGGCCGGGCCCTGGCCTGGGACAACGGCCAGTCCTTCGCCGTGCGGCGCGGTGGCCACGGCTCGACCGTGGAGGAGACGCGGTTCCGGCCGACCGGCGCCAGCCCCACCGTCTGCACCATCCGCGACCTGGTGCGCGAGCTCGAGACCGGGGAGCGTACGAGCGGGAACATCGACGTCACCATGCAGAGCGTCGAGGCCCAGTTCGCCCTCGTCCACTCGCATCTGGCGGGCGGGGCGCGGGTGTCCATCCCGGTGGCCGACCGGACGCTCTACGTCCCCGGCGGCTGAGCCGCCCGGGCGGAGCCGGGCGGGGCCCTGGGGGCCCCCGCCGCGCTCGCCCCGGCTGCGAATCCGGCCCCCAGGACCGACCGCTGGTTCCCTGAAGTGAGGAGAGCAATGACCGAGACCTACCGCGCCGCCCTCGTGGGCTGCAGCCGCATGGGCGCCTTCATCGACAACGAAGTGCGCAGCTCGAAGTCCATCGTCCTGCCCTACTCCCACGCCGCCGGGTACGAGGCCTGCGGGCGCACGGACCTGGTGGCCGGGGCCGACCTGCGCCCGGACGTGCTGGTGGCCTTCGGCGAGCGCTACGGGGTCGGCCCGGAGCACCGCTACACGGACTACCGGGAGATGATCGAGACGGAGCGCCCGGACATCGTCAGCATCGCCACCCAGCCCGAGCAGCGGGCGGAGGTGGTGCAGTTCGCCGTCGACCACGGCGTGCGCGCGATCTACGCCGAGAAGCCCCTGTGCGCCTCGGTCGACGAGGCCACCGCCCTGGTGAAAGCGGTCGAGGCCAAGGGCGTGGCCTTCAACATGGGCACCAACCGGCGCTGGCACACCGGCTTCGACGTGATGCGCGAGCTGATCGCGACCGAAGCACTCGGCCCCCTGCGCACGCTGGTGATCTACAGCAACGGGACGCTCTTCAACACCTCCAGCCACTGGTTCGACACCGTCTTCCGCCTGAACGGCGACGATCCCGTGGTCTGGGCCCAGGCGTACCTGCCGCGGGGCGATGAGCTGGTGGTCGGGGACGAGGTGCGCGACGAGCCGGCCTCACAGGGCCAGTTCGCCTTCGCCAACGGGGTGATGGGCCACGCCCTGCTCAGCCCCCGCAACAACGACATCGAGGCCATCTGCGAGCGGGGAGCGATCACCGCCCGCGGCGGCGGGTCGAGCTTCGAGCTGTGGCGGCTGGAGACCGAGGACGGCGAGCGGCGCCACGTGCGCGGCGAGTTCCCCGAGTACGAGCGAGCGAGCAGCACCCTGCGCCTGATCGAGGACCTCGTCCAGGCCCTGGACGGCGGCGGGCCGACCCGCGGCGGCATCCGGGTGGCCGCGGCCAACACCCAGCTGCTCTTCGGCTTCATCGAGTCCCACCGCCGGGGTGGCGCGCGGGTCGCCCTGCCGCTGGAGGGGAACCGCCTGAAGTTCGTGCGGCAGGGCTTCCAGGCCCGCCAGCCGACGTACGCCGCCCGATAGCGGTATAGTGCTCGGCCGAGGGGGCTACCACCTGGTAGCGAAAGGGAATAGCCGATGCGGCCCGAGCCAGAAAAGCACCTGAAGCGCCTCAGCCCCACCGAGGACTATCTGATCCGGGAGTTCGTCGACAACTACGAGGACGGGGCGATGTCCCGCCGGGACATGCTGGAGCGCATCTTCCGCATCACCGGCAGCACGGCGGCGACGGCGGGGCTGTTGCTCGAGCTGGGCGTCAAGCCCGCCTTCGCCGATCCGCTCGCTTCGGTGGCCTTCCAGGCGCCGGCCGAGACGCCGCCGCAGAGCCCGTTCACCGTCCCGGCCGACGACCCGGCGGTGAGCGCCGGCTGGATCACCTTCCCCAGCGGGGGGACGCCGATTCGGGGCTATCTCGCCCGCCCCACGGCCCCCGGACGGTACCCGGCGGTGATGATCTCCCACGAGAACGGCGGCACCTCCGAGCACTTCCAGGACGTCGCCCGGCGGTTCGCCAAGAACGGCTTCGTCGGCCTGCACCTCGACCTGCTCTCGCGGCAGGGGGGCACGGACGCCGTGCCGGCGAACGAGCGGGGGGCCATCCTCACCCAGGGAGTGGGCCAGTTCGTCGAGGACTTCCGGCAGGCGATGGTCTTTCTCCGCCAGCAGAGCTACGTCGTCGGCGACCGGATCGGGATGACCGGCTACTGCTACGGCGGCGGGATGACCTGGAACGTGGCCATCCGCGAACCCACCCTGCGGGCGGCCGTGCCCTACTACGGGCGCTCGGCGTACATCGACGAGACGGGCAAGATCCAGGCGGCCGTGCTCGGCGTCTACGGCGCCAACGACGCCGGCATCAACTCCAGCATCGACACCGTCCGGGAGCAGCTCGACGCGGCCGGGCGCACCTTCCGGCTGACCCTCTACCCGGACGCCGCCCACGCCTTCTTCAACGACACCCGGCCCTCGTACGTCGCCTCGGCGTCCACGACGGCCTGGCGCGACACCCTGGCCTGGCTCAACATCTACCTGCGAGCGGGCGGCTTCCCGGCCACCGGCGATCCCGAGCCGGACGCCACCGAGGCGGCCGCCGAGTAGGGCCGGTCCGGCCGGCGCCGGCCGGGGCCTTCAGGGCGCCTCCGGCCGGCGCTGACTCGAGCGCCGCTCCTCGGGCAGCCCCGCGGTGCGCTCGGCGGATTCCATCGCCGCCCGCGCCTCCGCCAGCTGCCGCGCCCGCCGCTCGGCGAGCGACAGCGGGGGCTCCGACTCGGGCTCCGGCTCCGGCTCCGGCTCCGGCTCCGGTTGGCGGACGCGCTCGGGAGCCGGGCGCTCGGGAACGGGGCGCGGCGCCGCCGGGCGCGCCGGCGCCGGTCCCGCCGGCCGGGCGGCGCCCTCATCCAGCAGCAGCAGGTAGCGGGTAGCGCTCGGCTCGATCAGCAGGTCCTGACCCGGCCCGGGGACGTCCCGCGCGTTGCGGGCGAGGTGCTCGCGCAGTCGCCGCTCCAGGCGCTCCATCTCGGCGTAGGACTCGAAGGAGAACTCCACCTCCAGGTCCGGCTCGCCCGGGGCGCGCGACTCGACGAAGAGGTAGCGTCCCCGAGGCCAGCCGGCGGCGGCGCCGGCCTCGTCCACCCGGTGCAGGGCCGCCAGCACCTCCCGCCGCTTGCCCGGCTTGCAGCGGTAGCCTTTGCGGACGAGGATTCGTGGCATACGCGCGCCGGACTAGCGCACGGGCTCGGCCGGCTGCCCCGACGGCTCGGGGGCCAGGGGCGGAGCGGCGCGCACGGCCGGGGCGTAGGCCCGGGCGACGAGGCTCCCGTTGACCCCGTTGACCCCGCTCACGCCGTTGACGCTGCCCGCCGGCCCGGCCGGTTGCCCGCCCCGGGAGCGCCGCTTGTTCCAGATCACCCAGCCGACGATCAGGACGACCATGCCCAGCGTGCCGACCCAGCCCAGCCGGCGCAGGACGAGCTCGAACGTCCCCCACTGGGCGGCGAGCATGTAGCCCCCCCCAGCGTAGACGGCGCTCCACAGCAGCGCCGCCGGCGCCTCCATGGCCAGGAAGCGGCGCAGCGGCAGGCCGCTGGCGCCGGCGGCCACGGCGAGCGACGACCGTCCGGTGCCGAACGCGTGGGCCATCAGCATGATCCACCACCCGTGGCGGCGCAGCAGCGGCTCGGCCTGCTCGAGCTGCTCGGCGAACTTGGTGCCCCAGATGCCCATCCAGCGGTGGCGCAGGAAGCGGGCGATCCCGGCCCGCCCCAGGTAGTAGTCGATCACCGCCCCGGCGCACATCCCGGCCGCCGCCAGCAACACCAGCACCGGCAGGGAGGCGTCGGCCTCGCGCCCGCCGGCCCCGGCCAGGGCCACGACCGCCCCCCCGGGCAGCAGAAAGCCGAGCAGGATGGTGTTCTCCACCATCGCGCCGAAGAACGTCAGCAGGTACGCGTGGTGGGCGAAGAACGCCAGCAGCCGGGCGAACCAGGAGACGGCGTGGACGGGGAGGGGGTCGAGCGGAAAGGCCTCCACCGGCACCACCTCGGCGATGTCGTGCACCGCCTGAGGCAGGTCGGCAGCAGCGTCAACCAGTTGCTCTTCGTCCATCGAATCAGCTGTGTCCCCCGCCCGACTCGACCACCCGGCTAGCCGCCCTGAGTCCCCAGCGCCTCGACGATCGCTTCGAGACGCATCCCGTGCGACGCCTTGACCAAGAGCATATCGCCGGGGCGGAGGATGTGCCTCAACAAGCTTACCGCGCCCGCTGCCGAGTCACACTCGTGGACGGCGGTTGATGGTACTCCTGCCTCACGCGCCGCGCGGGCGATCTCCCGACCCAGCTCGCCGACCGTGATCAGCACGTCCGCCCGGCCCGGGACGTGCGCCCCCACTTCGCGGTGGGCCAGCGGCCCGTAGTCTCCCATCTCCAGCATGTCCCCCAGGACGGCCAGCCGGCGCCCGCCACCGGCCGGCAGGGCGGCCAGGACGTCCAGGGAGGCTCTGACCGAGTCCGGGCTGGCGTTGTAGGCGTCGTTGAGCACCGTCACGCCCCCGGGCAGGCGCAGGGGAGCCAGACGCTGCGTCTGCGGCGTCTGCTCCAGGCCCCCGACCACGTCGTCCCAGTCGCAGCCGGCGGCGAAGGCGGCGCCCGCCGCCCCGAGAGCGGCGGTCACGAAGTGGCGCCCGACCAGCGGCAGGCGCCCCGGCCT
>DATLLM010000192.1:0-4187 GCA_035537855.1 Chloroflexota bacterium
CCCGGTGCCCGGTGCCCGGTGCCCGGCTGCGCCTACTTCTCCCGCTCCCATTCCGTCAACTGCTGCAAGACGGTCCGGCGGATGTGGTCGATGTGCTGCTCGAGGAGGGCGGCCGCGCCGTCGCCGTCGCGCCGGGCGAGGGCGTCCAGGATCAGCTCGCGCTCCCGGGCGGTGCGCTCGCGCAGCCCGGGCTGGCGGTTGGCCAGGTCGCGGAAGAGGTGGATCCGCCGGCGCAGGCCGTCGAGCGTCTCGGTCAGGGTGGGGTTGCCGGCGACCTCGGCCAGGGCGCGGTGGAAGCGGGCGTCGGCCTGGCCGTAGGCCTCGACGTCCCCGGCGGCGAGGGCGGCCTGGCCCTCGTCCAGCAGCGCGGCGATGGTGGCCAGACCGTCCGCGGACATCCGGGCGGCGGCTTTGCGCGCCGCCAGGGCCTCGAGCGCCGCCCGCACCTCGTAGAGGCCGTCGATCTCGGCCACGGTGAAGCGCCGCACGGAGGCCCCCCGGTAGGGCAGGTTCACCACCAGCCCCTCCTGGGCCAGGCGGGCGATGGCCGCCCGCAGGGGCGTGCGGCTGACCCCCAGGCGGGCGGCGAGGGCCTGCTCGTCCAGGGGCGTCCCCGGCGCGAGCACGCCGGCCCCGATCAGCCCCAGCAGCGCCTCGTAGACCCGCTCGTGCAGCGTCTGGTGCCGCAGCGGCTCGATCGGTTCTGCGCTCAACGCCCGACTCGCTCCCCGGCCGCCGCCGGCGGCCCGCTTGTGTACAAGATTTTGTGCCCGGTGTCCCGCCGCATTATACTACCCGTCCGGTGCGGCGGAGGGGCCGCCGCCGGCCGCCGGCCGCCGGGCGTCCGGCGGCGCCGCCGGCGGCCGCGCGCAGTCGCCCCGGTGACCCCGCCCGGTGATCCCGGCGCCAAGGAGTCGGACGCGTGGAGCCTCAATTCCGGCACGAGTACGAGCGACGGCTGCGCATCGCCGTCGTCGGCTGCGGCGGGCACGCCTACCGCAACATCCTGCCCGCCCTCAACTACCTCCCGGTCGACCTGCTGGCCACCTGCGACATCGACCGCGCGCGGGCCGAGGCCTACGCCACCACGTTCGGCGCGCAGCGGGCCTTCGGCGCGTTCGACGACCTGCTGGCGTGGGCCCCCGGGGCGGGGGTCGAGGCCCTGCTGCTGGTGCTCGGCTTCCGCGACGGCCTGCCCCAGTACCGCGACTTCGCCGTCCCGGCGATGGAGCGCGGGCTGCACGTCTGGATGGAGAAGCCCCCGGCGTCGGCGGCCGGCGAGGTGGAGGCCATGCTCGCCGCCCAGCGCCGCAGCGGGCGGGTGGTGCAGGTCGGCTACAAGCACTACTTCTTCCCCGCCCTGGCCAAGGCCCGGGAGCTGATCGAGGCCCCCGAGTTCGGGGCGCCGACCTCCATGAACAGCACCTACCCGCTGCGCATCGCCCCCCGCGAGCAGCGGGCGCAGCCGCCGCGGCAGCCGATCAACCTCGACCTCTGTCACCCCGCCTCGGCCATCCACCGCTTGATGGGGGACGTCGAGTCGATCTGGTTCGATCGCGCCGCCAACGGCGGCGGGATCGTCTGCCTGCGCTTCGTCAGCGGCGCCGTCGGCGTGCTGCACTGCACCACCGGCAAGTCCGGCACCTCCCCGAACGAGCGCTTCGAGGTGATCGGCACCGGCGCCAGCGTGGTGGTGGACAACGTCATCCGCCTGACCTACTACCGCCCGGGCAAGCGGGGGAAGCCGGAGCAGGGCTACGGGCGGACGCCGGACTTCTTCGGGGTCAACGAGCAGGGGCCGATCCACTGGGAGCCGGAGTTCAACCTGGGGCAGCTCTACAACATGACCGGCTTCCTGCAGGGCTACGTGCAGGAGCTGACCCAGTTCATCGAGTGCGTCTGGGCGGGGCGCCAGCCGCCGGTGGCCGGCCTGCGGGACGCCCTGCACCTGACGCACCTGTACGAGGCCTTCCGCGCGCCGGAGCGCACGGACGTTATGCTGCCCCGCATCGACCCGGCCGGCGGGCCCGCCTGAGGCCGGGGGCCGGGGACGGCCGGCGGGAGACCGGCGCCCGCCGGCCGCCGCGGCGGCCGGCGGCGAGAGCTCGCAGAGAGAGGAGACAGCGATGCCCATTGTGCTCGTGGCGGCGCTCGATACGAAGGGGGACGAGGCGCGCCTGGTGCGGGACACCGTCGCCGCCCGCGGCCAGCCGGTGCTGGTGGTGGACACCGGGGTGATGGGTGACCCCGGCTTCGCCCCGGACGTGCCGGCGGCGGACGTCGCCGCCGCCGGGGGGACCTCCCTTGACGCCCTGCGCCAGAAGGGGGACCGCGGCGAGGCGATCGCCGCCATGGCCCGGGGCGCGGCCGCCGTCGCCGCCCGCCTGCACGGCGAGGGGCGCCTGGACGGGATCGTCGGGCTGGGGGGCTCGGCCGGCACCGCCGTGGTCAGCAGCGCGATGCGGGCCCTCCCGGTGGGGGTGCCCAAGGTGCTCGTCTCCACCGTCGCCTCGGGGAACGTCGCCCCCTACGTGGGGACGAAAGACATCGCCCTGCTCTACTCGGTGGTGGACGTGGCCGGGATCAACCGCCTCTCGCGGGCGGTGCTGACCAACGCCGCCGGCGCCGTCTGCGGGGCGGTCGAGGCGGCGCAGGCCCTGGCCGCCCAGCCGGCCGGGGCGGAGAAGCCCCTGCTCGCGGCGAGCATGTTCGGCAACACCACCAAGCTGGTGGACAGCGCCCGGGCGATCTTCGAGGGGCGGGGCTACGAGGTGCTCGTCTTCCACGCCACCGGCAGCGGCGGGCAGACGATGGAGAGTCTGATCCGGGACGGCTTCATCCAGGGCAGCTACGACGTGACCACGACCGAGTGGGCCGACCAGCTCTGCGGCGGGGTCTTCGACGCCGGCCCCACCCGCCTGGACGCCGCCGGCGAGCGGGGCATCCCCCAGGTGATCGCCCCCGGCTGCCTGGACATGGTCAACTTCGGCGCCGAAGACACCGTCCCGGAGCGCTACCGGAGCGACCCGGCGCGCAAGTTCTACGTCTGGAACCCGCAGGTGACCCTGATGCGCACCACCCCCGAGGAGAACGCCCGGCTGGGGGCGATCCTGGCCCAGAAGGCGAACGCGGCCCGGGGGCCGGTGCAGATCTTCCTCCCCCTGCGGGGCGTCTCCATCCTGGACAGCGTGACCGACGAGGGGCCGCAGCTGTTCTGGTGGCCGGAGGCGGACAAGGCCCTGTTCGACGCCATCAAGGCCGGCGTGCGGGCGGACATCCCGGTGCACGAGCTGGACGCCAACGTCAACGACGCCGCGTTCGCCGAGGCGACCAGCGGCGCCCTCCTGGAGATGCTGAAGCGATGAGGTACACCCGCCAGCAAGTGCTCGACCGGCTGCAGGCCCAGATCGCCGCCGGCAAGCCGGTGGTCGGCGCCGGGGCCGGCACCGGGATCAGCGCCAAGTTCGCCGAGGCCGGCGGCGCCGACCTGATCATCATCTACAACTCCGGCCGCTACCGCATGGCCGGGCACGGCTCCCTCTCCGGCCTGCTGGCCTTCGGCGACGCCAACCAGATCGTCTACGAGATGGGCGAGCGGGAGGTGCTGCCGGTGGTCAAGGACGTGCCGGTCGTCGCCGGGGTCAACGGCACCGATCCCCTGCGCCAGATGCCCCACTTCCTGAAGCGGCTGGACGAGCTGGGCTTCTCCGGGATCAACAACTTCCCCACCGTCGGCCTGATCGACGGCCACTTCCGGGCCGAGCTGGAAGCGACCAACCTCGGCTTCGACAAGGAGGTGGAGATGATTCGCGCCGCCCACGACCAGGGCTTCTTCACCATCGTCTACGTCTTCAACCCGGAGGAGAGCGCCCGGATGGCCGCGGCCGGGGCGGACGCGATCATCGCCCACATGGGCCTCACCGTCGGCGGCAGCATCGGCCTGGCCCGCGAGGGGGGCGTGGCGATGCGCCTGGAAGAGGCCCCGGCGAGAGTGCAGGCCATCGGCGAGGCCGCCTGGGGGGTGAACCGGTCCTGCCTGCTGGTCTCCCACGGCGGCCCCATCGCCACCCCGGACGACGCCCGCTACGTCCAGGAGCGCAGCGACGCCGTCGGCTTCATCGGGGCCTCCAGCATGGAGCGCCTGCCGGTGGAGACGGCGATCACGGACACCGTGCGGGCGTTCAAGG
>DATLLM010000193.1:0-7314 GCA_035537855.1 Chloroflexota bacterium
CACCCCGGACGAGTTGCTCACCACGACCCGGTCGGTGCGCAAGCGCCTGGACCTCACCCGCCCGGTCGCCCGCGCGGTCATCGAGGAGTGTCTCGCGGTCGCCCAACAGGCGCCCTCGACCAGCAACGCGCAGAATTGGCACTTCGTGGTGGTGACCGATCCGGCGCGGCCCGCCGCGGTCTATCGGCAGGGCTGGGAGATCTACAAGACCCTGCCGATCGCCGCGGGGAACCTGGTCTTCGACGACCCGGCGCGGAACGCGACCCAACAGCGCGTGATGGCCTCGGCGCAGTACCTGGTCGACCACCTGCACGAGGTGCCGGTGCACGTCATCCCGTGCCTCACCCCGCGGCTGGACGGCCAGCCGGCCGTCCAGCAGAGCGCCTCCTGGGGCACCATCGTCCCGGCGGCGTGGAGCTTCATGCTTGCGGCGCGCGCCCGCGGGTTAGGGACCTGCTGGACCAGCCTGCACCTGTTCGGCGAGGAAGCGGCGGCGGAGGCGCTCGGGATCCCCTACGCGGAGGTGCAGCAAGCGGCGCTCATCCCCGTCGCCTACGCCACCGGCGCCGGGTTCAAACCGGCCCCGCGGGCGGCGCTCGACACGGTCGTGCACTGGGAGACCTGGTAGCGACGGGCGCGTCCGCTGCGACTCGGTCGGGTTCCGGCCGACGGACCGCCTAAGGCGTTCAGGAGCGACCGAGAGCGATCTGATGCTCCCCCCGAGGCTCCCAGATCAGCCGCTCTCCGTCATCCCCAAGAGCGGACCCGAGTGGGCCCGGGATCCTCGACTTCGAACAGCGCTTCCCCAACGCGATCGAGCGGGCGGGCGCTCCGGGGGACGCTGCACCGGAGGGCCTGCGTCCGTAGGCGTAGCCCCCGAATGTAACACGTCGCCATTTTCGCCCTACATGCAACAGAAGACTCCATGAATGCGGCACCTGTCTTGAGGGCTGTCCAGATAGAGACCGTCCACGGTGCCCCACAGACCGGTCTCGGATGCAACACAAGGCTGGAGCCTGGTGATAAAGTCCGCCGGCAGGTCACGGCGGGCGCGTCGGAGCTTCGTCCCAACCTGGAGCGCTGCTGCCGACCGCGGGCGTAAGGGTATCTTGGCCTGCGTTTCAGGTCAGCGGCTCGCCTTTATCACCAGGCTCGCTGGAAGTGTTACATCCAGGCCGCTCGCCTATCAGGGGGCGTCCGACGGTCAGGTGGTGTCCTGAGCCCCGTCCAACGCGTCGGCCAGGGCGTCCTCCAGCGGCATCGCCTCCCCCTCGCGCCAGGCGCTCGCCGCCTCCTCCGGGGTCAGGGCGCGCCGGGCGCGCGCCAGCCGGCGCTCCACCACGTCTCGATCGACGGTGCTCTGCGCCCGCCCGACGGCGCGGCGGGCGGCCGCCGCGGCCCCCGCCAGACGGAGCGCCCGCACCGGGCGGCCCTCGGCCACGGCGAGGGCCGCGAATCCCTCGAGGGTGTTCGGGCTGTCCGCCTTATCGCCCATCCCCTGCCGGATCAGCAGGGCCTCCCGCGAGCAGGCGCGGGCGGCGGCGAGGTCGCCCTGCTCGTAGGCCACCGACGTCAGCTTGTCCAGCGCGAGGGCCAGATCGGGGGTGGGCCGCCCCTGCGCGATCGCCCGGAAGCGCGCCAGGCTCTCCTCACAGCGCGCGCGGGCCGCCCCCAGCTCGCCCTCCCGGAGCAGCACGGCCCCTAGCCACGCGAGCCAATGGCCGCTCGTCCGCGCCGTCGGGAGCTCTCGCAGCCCCTCCTCCAGCCGCCGCCGGGCCCCCGCGAAGTCGCCGCGCTCCATCTCGATTCGGGCCAGCAGGTACATGGCCCCGAATAGGTCGACCCCCCGGCCGCGGTCGAGCGCCAGCCGCTCCTCGGCCGCCCGCACGGCGGCCGAGGAGTCGGCCTGCCACATGGCCATGCACCCGGCGGCGTGCAAGGCGGCCGACCGCGCGGCGGTGGGGGCCTCCGCCCCTGGGGCCGCCAGGGCCCGGGCCACGCGCTGTCGGCCCTCCCCTAGGTGCCCGTTGTACTGCCAGTGTTGCCACTTCCCCAAGGCCTGCAGCAGGACCTGGGCGTCGCCGCACGCCTCCCACCAGTCCAGCGCCGCGCGGAGGTTGGCGTGCTCCCGCTCCCACCGGGGCACCCACGTGGCGAGGTCGCGCCCCTCGTGCCGGGCCGCCAGCATGGCCACGTAGTGGGCCGCGTGCGCCTGCTGCACGCCGTCCGCTTCGCCGCCGGCCGTCAGTTTCTGCCGCCCGTACTGGCGCAGCGTCTCCAAGAGCCGGTACCGGGCCGTCCCGTCCGCCTGCTCCTCCACCGCGACCAGCGACTTATCTACGAGCCGGGTGAGCAGTTCCAGCACCTCCGGCGCACCGATGCGCCCGCCCGCACAGACCGCCTCCGCCGCCTCAAGGGTCCAGCCGCCGGCGAACGCGGCCAGCCGGCGGAAGAGGGTCTGCTCCTCGTCGGAGAGCAGGCCGTAGCTCCAGTCGACCGCGCCCTGCAGGGTCTGGTGCCGCGCCAGGGCCGTGCGGCTGCCGCCCGTGAGCAACCGGAACCGGTCTTCCAGGCGCGCCAGCAGGTGCTCCGGCGGTAAGACGCGCACCCGCGCGGCGGCGAGCTCGAGGGCCAGCGGGATGCCGTCCAGCCGGGCACAGATCTGCGCCACGGCGGGCGCGGTCTGATTGGTCACCCGGAAGGTCGGGAGCACCGCCACGGCGCGGTCGACGAAGAGGCGCACGGCCGCGTACTGCGTCAACGCCTCCGGCGGCTGGGGGCGCTGCGCATCGGGCAGGGAGAGCGAGGGCACGCGCCAGGTGGCCTCCCCGGCGATGCCGAGGGCTTCTCGACTGGTGGCGAGGATCGTCACCTGCGGGCAGGTCCGGAGCAGCGCGTCGGCCAGCCGCGCGCCGGCGTCCAGGAGGTGCTCGCAGTTGTCCAGGACCAGCAGCAGCCGCTTGGGCCGCAGCGCCTCCGTCAGGGTCGCGGGGAGCGGGCGGCCCGGCTCCTCCCGCACGCCCACCGCCGCGGCCACCGCCTGGGGCACCAGCGCCGGGTCGGCCAGCGCCGCCAGTTCCACCAGCCAGACGCCCTCCGGGTAGGCGTCCAGGGCGTCCGCCGCCGCCTGGAGGGCCAGGCGGGTCTTGCCCGTCCCCCCGGGGCCGGTCAGGGTCACCAGGCGGGCCGTCGACAGCGCCGCTCGAACGGCGACCAGCTCCCGCTCGCGCCCCACGAAGCTGGTCAGCTGCAGCGGCAGGTTGTGGGGGAGGACGTCGAGGGTGCGCAGGGGCGGGAAGTCGGCCGGCACGGCCGGCGCGAGGAGCTGGAAGACCCGCTCGGGCCGGGCCAGGTCGCTCAGCCGCTGTTCCCCCAGGTCGCGCACCGCCACCCCGCCGGGCAGCGCGTCCCGCACCAGGTCGTAGACCGCCTGCGAGAGCAGCGCCTGCCCCCCGTGGGCGATCCCCCGCAGGCGGGCCGCCCGGTTGACGGCGCTCCCGTAGTAGTCCCCGTCCCGGAGGTCGGCCTCCCCGGTGTGCAGGGCCAGGCGCACCCGCAGCGGGGCCTCGGGCGGCCAGGGCTCGGCGTGCAGCGCCCCCTGCATGGCGGCGGCGGCCACCACCGCATCGGTCGCACGCCGGAACACGCAGAAGCGGCTGTCGCCCTCGCCCCAGGGGCGCACCACTACCCCCTCGTGCTGCGCGGTCAGGAACTCGATCAGGGCGTCGTGCTCGACCAGCGCCGCCCGCATCGCGGCGGGGTGCTGCTCCCACAGGCGCGTGGAGCCCTCCACGTCGGTGAACAGGAAGGTGACGGTGCCCTCGGGGAGGTCGGTGGGGTCGGTCATGCCCGTGCGCACCGTGAGCGTAGGCCCTCCCCGGAGGGCCGTCAATCCGGCCGCGGGACCGGAGGGGGCCGCCCCGGCGGAGGAGGCCAGGGGCCGTGTTTTCGATTGTCAGCAAAAGCTAAAGCCTGAAGGGTGCTCGGGGCACTCGACCTCAACAGGTTTTAGGTGCCGAGGCGCGAACCGTCGCCTCGGTGCGGGCGGCTTGGACTTCGGCGTCGCCGTAGAGCACCTCATCCAGGCGGGCCACCGCGAAGCGGCGCCCCTCCTCGCTCTCGCCGCGGAGCAAACGGAGGAGCCGCTCCCGGTAGGTCGCCAGGAAGTGGCGCTCCAGGCCGAGCAGTTCCCGGCACCGCGCCCGCAGGCGCCGCCGCTCGGGCGCGGTCGGCGGCACGAGGTAGCCCCACCGGAGCTTCGCCTGCGCGTGTGCGCGTGCAGGTCGTCCACGAACGCCGCCCGGGCGGCGCCGACGCGCGCTCGGTACAGGCGGACCGTCTGGGCCTTGCTCGCGGCCCGGTGCCCGGCCGCGTCCGGGCGGCGCACGCATGCGAGGGCGCTTTAGCGCTCGTGCTCCGCAACCGCCGCCGGCACTCCGAGGAGCAGGTCGGCGAGCTCGCGCGGGGCCGAGCGCATAGGGAGATGGCCGGTGGGCAGCTCCCGGAGACGCCACCCGCGCGCCCGCGCCCGCGCTGCCGTTTCCCGGAAGTGGGCGTAGACCGGCGCGTCCGGGTTCGCTTTGCCGGTGCAGTGGATGTAGGTGCGGGGCAGGACCGCGGCTGCGGGGTTCTGCACGGCGAGCGGCTGCTCCATGGGTCGCCAGGGAGCGGGGGCGTTCCGCTCGGTGGCGCCTCCGAAGGGACTTGGGAGGCGCCAGCCGTCGCCGAGGGTGCGCACCCGCTCCCGCCAGTCGGCTGCCACCTCGGGGCCGAGCAGCTCGGCCACGGTCTGCCCGTCCTCAGGCACGAAGGCGTCGACGTAGACCAGGTGCGCCAGGCGCTCCGGCACGCGCTCGGCCGCCCCGGTGACGACGGCGCCCCCGTAGCTGTGCCCGACCAGGAGGACACCGCGCAGGTCCTCGTAGACGAGGACGTTCACCACGTCCTGGATGTGGGTGTCCAGGCCGATCGCCGGTGAGGCGAGGTGGCTGCGCTCGCCGAAGCCGGTGAGGGTCGTCCGGAGCACCTCGTGCCCGGCCGCCTGCAGCAGCGGGGCGAACGCCCGCCACTCCCAGGCGCCGCTCCAGCCCCCGTGCACGATGACGAACGTGGCCACCCCTGTCCCACTCCCTCCCACCCCGCGCGTGCGCGCAGAGACTACCCTGGTGACGGCTTCTCGCGGCACCGATCGCGTGAACGCTCGCCTCCGATTTACGGCACAGCCGGCGGGACCACTGCGGCGCGCCGGGTGAAGGGCTCAGGCCGGGTACGGCTCGACGGTGACCGTGCGGCCGGGGAAGGTCACCGCCGCCCCGAGCTGCCGGAGGAGCCGGAGCCAGTCCTCCGCCCACCACTCCTCGACGATCCGGCCCTCGGCCACGCGGTAGACGCCGGTCGCCGGGTTGGCGCAGACCGTGCCCGTCGGCGGCACCGTGCCGACCGGCGTCCAGAACGGGCCCAGGTGCGTGCCGGTGAAGTCGACGCGGAGTACGACCGTATCCCCCTCGGCGACTACGGCGTCGATCGAGTACCGGGCGTCGGGGAAGGCGGTCCGCTCGATCCGCATCCAGCGCCACCGCCCCGCGGCGTAGGCGGGCGCGCAGGTCTCGTCGATCACGGCCAGGTTGTAGGGCGGGTTGTGCGTCTCCCGGAAGTACCGGAGCACGACCGCCTTGTTCTCCTCTACGGACACGCAATGCCTCCCCGCGCTCCTCCGAGCGCGGTCGCCCATCCTCCGCCATCCGGCGACCTCCGAGGCGCCGCCGCTCCGGCCGCCGTCCGACACCAGTCGTCTCTGGCGATGGCCATCCGGCGCGCGGCAGAGGCCCGAGGATCCGGTTGGCGGCGCGGCTCCTGCGATATGTTCCGGCCGGCCAGGAGGCTGCCTGGGCCGCAGGGCAGGCTATGCCCCCGCAGCAGCCCGGCGCCGACGCGCCGGACGCGCCCCCGGGGTGCCCCGGACGCCACCCGACGGCCGCGCGCCCCGACACGGCCGCCGCCGCCAGCGGTGACGACCGCACGCCCGCCTCCCGCCCCGACCGGCAGCCCGGCAACGGTTCGCGTTCGCCGAGGACGAAGGGGCGCGTGGCCAATGACCGGAGTCCGGAGCATCCGCCGCCGCCTACCCCCGGCGCCCGGCCGGGGGCGGTTGGGCGGCGTGGGCCGCCGCGACGCCGCGCTCCACCTCGTTGGGGAAGCGGGTCTCGAAGTCGAGGATGCCGACCCACTCCGGCCGGACGCGGAGGCGCACCATCCCGCCGAGCACCGGGACCAGGCTGCCGAGCTGCTGCGCCATCTGCGTGCCGGCCGCGTCGTCCCCCGCCAGCTGCTTGTTCACCTCGATCCACTCGGGCACCGGCTCGTCCAGCAGCTCCATGCGGGCGGTGCCGCGGATGAGCAGCACGTGGAAGGGCATCGTCTGCGTGTCGATGGTGATGGCCACTCGCGGGTCGCGGCGCAGCGCCTTCATCTTGGGCGCGTGCGGCCACGTGGCCATCACCAGCTCCGCCCCGTTCCAGTAGACCCCGATGGGCACCACGCGGGGGCTGCCGTCCGTCCAGGTGTACGCCAGGCGCGCGGGGATCTTCCCCTGCAGGAGCTCCTGGGCCACGGGGTCGTTGAGCAGGGCGACGTCTCCTTGTTTGGTCGGCATCCGGTCCTCTCCTTCGCGATCTCGTGTGCCTCGGGGCCTCGGTGCGCTGCGGACACCACCGGTACCCGTGCCGGACGCGCCCACCCGCCGAGGCCGCTCGATGCCCCCGAGGGCGTCACGTCTGGCCCGGCCGGGGCGCAGGCCCCGGCCCACCCGCCTCGGGACTACCCGTCATGCGCCGGACCGCGTCCTCGATGCCCGTCCCGGCGCGGGCCACCGCCTCCATGTACAGCCGCCCCCACGCGAGCTGCCCGCCGCGGACCCCGAAGAGGATCACCCCGCGCCAGTCGAACAGCGTCCCGTTCTCCTGAGTGACCGTCCAGGCGCACTCGATCCACGCGGTCTCCCCACCCCCGCCGCGCCGAGCAGCGCCGCCAGCGGCTCGGGGATCGAGGCGAAGAGGCGCGCCCAGTTGTGCCGGATCTGGTCCCGGCCGCGGAAGGCCCGGTCCGGGTGCGCCGGTTGCTCGCTCGCGTAGTCCGGGGCGAAGCAGGCCACGAAGGTGTCCAGGTCGTGCGCGTTCATCGTCCGCTGCACCCGCTCGACGGTCGCGCGCGGGTCCGCCGGGGCCGTAGGAGTGTCGGTCGTCATGCCGGGCGGGTCCTCTCCCCGGGTTCACCTGGCGGCGGCAGGAAGCGTCCCGCCGCCGCACAGCCTACCAT
>DATLLM010000194.1:0-4441 GCA_035537855.1 Chloroflexota bacterium
GTTCGGGCCGGGTCCGGCGGGGGCGGTCGCGGAGCGGTCGCGGGCCGGCAGGGGTCAGGCCGCCGGCGGGGCCACCATCAGCACGATCAGGGAGGTGATCAGGAACACGATGGAGAGGGCGATGGTGAACTGGAAGAGCACGCGGTCGATGCCCCGCCGGGAGGTGTAGATGGAGGCGTCGCTGCCGCCGAAAGCGCTGCCCAGGCTGGCGCTCTTGACCTGCAAGAGGATCACCGTGATCAGGGTGATGGCGAGGACGATCTGGACGATGTAGAACAGGGTGGCCATGGCTGCTCCCGATTATAGGCGGGCGGCCGGGCGGGCCGCTGCGCAGACGGCGACGAAGTCCGGCCCTTTGAGGGAGGCGCCCCCGACGAGCGCGCCGTCGATCTCCGGCTGGGCGAAGAGCGCGGCCGCGTTCTCCGCGGTCACGCTGCCGCCGTACTGGATGCGCACGGCGGCGGCGGCGTCCGCCCCGGCCACCTCGCCGACGGCGCGGCGGACGGCGCCGATGGTGGCGTTGGCCTGCTCGGGCGTCGCCGCCCGCCCGGTGCCGATGGCCCAGATCGGCTCGTAGGCCAGGACGAGACCGGCCACCTGCGCCCCGGTCAGACCGTCGAGGGCGGCGCGCACCTGCCCGCCGACGACCTCGACGGTCTGGCCGGCCTCGTTCTGCTCCAGGCTCTCGCCGACGCAGACGATGGGGATCAGCCCGGCCGCGAGGGCCGCCTGCGCCTTGCGCCGCACGGTGGCGTCGGTCTCCCCGAAGAGGGCCCGCCGCTCGGAGTGGCCCAGGATGACGTAGCGGCAGCCCAGGTCGGCGAGCATGAGGGGGGAGACCTCGCCGGTGAACGCGCCCTTCGGCTCGAAGTGGCAGTTCTGGGCGCCGACGGCGACGCCGGCGCCGGCCACCGTCTGGATCACGGCGGCCAGGGAGACGAACGGGGGGCAGAGCACGGTCTCGATCGCCTCCAGTGCGGACAGGGGGCCGGCGACCGCCTCGGCCAGGGCCCTGGCCTCGGCCAGGGTGGTGTTCATCTTCCAGTTGCCGGCGACGACCGGCTGGCGGGGGCTGGACATGGGCGGCAACTCCCTCAGCGGGTGCTCGGGCGGAACAGGCGGAGCCGGCGGATCAGGCGTCTTCGAGGGCGGCGACGCCGGGCAGGATCTTGCCTTCGAGGAACTCGAGCGAGGCCCCGCCGCCGGTGGAGACGTGGGTGACCTTCTCGGCCAGTCCGGCCTCCTCGAGGGCGGCGACGGAGTCCCCGCCGCCGACGATGGTGGTGCCGTCGACGCGGGTGAGCGCCTCCGCCACCTGGCGGGTTCCGGCGTCGAAGGGCGGGATCTCGAACACCCCCATCGGCCCGTTCCAGATGACGGTGCGGGCGGCGGCGAGGGCCTGGCTGAAGGCCTCGACCGTCTGGGGGCCGATGTCCACGATCAGCATGTCCGCCGGGACGCCGGTCACGGGCACCACCCGGTGCTCGGCGCCGGCTTCGAGCGCGCCGGCGACGACGGCGTCCCGGGGCAGGAGCAGGTCCTTGTTCTCCGCCTTCGCCAGGCGGACGAGCCGGGCGGCGGTGTCCAGGGCGCCCTCCTCGACGTAGGACCGGCCGATCTCCAGGCCGTGGGCCTTGAGGAAGGTGTTGGCCATGGCCCCGCCGATGAGCAGCCGGTCGGCGCGCTGGATCAGGTTGTTGAGCACGCCGATCTTGTCCGAGACCTTCTTCCCGCCGACGACGGCGACGAAGGGGCGCTCCGGGCGCACCAGGGCGCGGCCCATGATGGAGAGCTCCTTCTCCATCAGGTAGCCGGCGACGGCGGGCAGGAGGTGGGCGACGCCCTCGGTCGAGGCGTGGGCGCGGTGGGCGGTGCCGAAGGCGTCGTTGACGTAGACGTCGCCGAGCGCCGCCAGCTCGCGGGCGAAGGCCGGGTCGTTGGTCTCCTCCTCGGGGTGGAAGCGCAGGTTCTCCAGCAGCAGGACGTCGCCGTCGCGCAGGGCGTCGACGGCGGCGCGGGCCGCCGGGCCGACGCAGTCCGGGGCGGTGGCCACGGGGCGCCCGAGCAGCTCCTGGAGGCGGGCGGCGACCGGCGCCAGGCGGAGGCCCTCCGCCACCTGGCCGTCCGGGCGGCCGAGGTGGCTCATCAGGATCACCTTCGCGCCGCCGTCGGACAGGTGCGTGATGGTCGGCAGGGCGGCCCGGATGCGGGTGTCGTCCGAGATGCGGGGCCCGTCCAGGGGGACGTTGAAGTCCACCCGGACGAGCGCCCGTTTGCCCCGCACGTCCAGGTCGTCGACGGTCTTCTTGCGCATCGGGTTGCGCACGGTTTCTTCCCTCCGCCCCGGAGTCGGGCTAGGAGCGGGCGCTCTGCGGCACCTTGCTGGCGATGAGGTCGGCGATGTCCGAGACGCGGCAGGCGTAGCCCCACTCGTTGTCGTACCAGGCGGCGACCTTGACCAGGTTGCCGCCGACCACCATGGTCAGCTCGGTGTCCACGATCGAGGAGTGCACGTTGCCCTTGAGGTCCATCGAGACCAGGGGCTCGTCGGAGAGAGCCAGGACGCCCTTCATCGGCCCCTCGGAGGCCCGCAGCAGGGCGGCGTTGACCTCGTCCCGGTCGGTGTCCCGCTCGGTGACGGCGATGAACTCCACGATGGAGACGGTGGGCGTCGGCACGCGGTAGGCGAGCCCGTCCACGATGCCCTTCACCTCGGGGATGACCAGCCCGACGGCGCGGGCGGCGCCGGTGCTGGTGGGGACGATGTTGATCGCCCCGGCGCGGGCCTCGCGCAGGTCCTTGCTGGCCAGGTCGAGGATCTTCTGCGAGTTGGTGTAGGAGTGGACGGTGGTCATCATCCCCTTGATCACGCCGAACTCGTCGCGCACCACCTTGACCACCGGGGACAGGCCGTTGGTGGTGCAGGAGGCGTTGGAGACGACGTTGTGCTTCTCGGGGTCGTACTGCTCGTGGTTGACGCCGAGCACGACGGTGAGGTCTTCGCCGCGGGCGGGGGCGGTGATCAGCACTTTCTTCGCCCCGGCCTGGATGTGCTTGTCCGCGTCGGCCCGGTTGGTGCCGACCCCGGTGGCCTCGATGACCAGGTCGATGCCCCGCCCGCCCCAGTCCAGCTTCGTCCAGTCCCGCTCGGCGGTGACGGCGACGCGCTTGCCGTTGACGATCAGGGCGTCGTCCTGGGCCTCGACGGTGCCCTTGAAGGCGCCGTAGTTGCTGTCGTGGCGCAGCAGGTGGGCGTTGGTCTTCGTGTCGAAGAGGTCGTTGATGGCAACGATCTCGAGGTTTGGGTGGCGCTCGAGCAAGGCCTTGAAGGCCTGGCGTCCGATCCGGCCGAAGCCGTTGATCCCGATTCGCATCGTTCCTCCTTTGGCATACGCGGTTGCCGGCCGCAGCGCAGGGGCCGCCCCGGGGGGAGCCCATCAACGGGGTCTATCCAGGGAGAAGGATAACCGACTCCCGCGCCCTCCTCCCGGTCGCTACTCCCGGGCGCCGCTCCCGGCGCCGGGCCCGGCCGGCCGCGGGGCGCCGTCCGCCGGCTCGACCACCAGCTTCAGCCCCTTGCGCCCGACGACGCGCACGCGCTGCCCGGGACCGACCGTCCCGGCGGGCCACTCGGCCGACCAGGTCTGCCCGGCGAGGTGCACCGTGCCGGTGTCGCCCACCATCGGGCCGGCGATTCCCACTTCGCCGATCCCCGGGGGGGCGTTGGCGTGGGGCTGGCGCAGGCTGACCAGCCCCTGACGGACGAGCCAGCCGAAGCCGAGCCCGGTGCCCAGGCCGAGCGCGAGCACCAGCCAGAGGTTGAGCGTCGCCGGCCCGCCGTAGGGCGAGGGCACGCCGTCCGGGGGGCGGAAGAGGAGCACCGAGCCGGCGACGAAGGCGACCAGCGCGGCCACGGTGAGCAGGCCGTGGGTCGGCGCCAGCGTCTCGGCGAACAGGAGCCCGGCGGCGGCGACGATCAGCACCACCCCCAGCCAGTTGACGGGCAGGTTGGCGAAAGCGTAGAGGGCGAGCACGAGGGCCACCCCGCCGGCGACGCCGGGCACGGTCACCCCGGGCGCGGCCAGCTCGGTGATGACCCCGTAGAGGCCGAGCACGAGCAGCAGGTAGGCCACGTTGGGGTCGACCAGCTGATCGAGGAGCCGCTCGAGCCAGTCCGGGTCGACGCTCTCCACCGGCTGGCCGCGGGTGGCCAGGGCGAGGGTGCCCCAGGGGCCGGTGACGCGCCGCCCGTCGATCTTGGAGAGGAGGTCGGGGACGTCGCTGGCGACCTCGTCGACCGCGCCGCCGCGCAGGGCCCCGCTGGCCGACAGGCTGCCCCCGTCCAGGATGGCGCTCTGCACCCCGCGGGCGTCGCGCTCGCGGTCCTGGGCCAGGCCGGCGCCGAAGGCGGCCGCCGTGGCCACCGCCGGGGGCCGGGGGC
>DATLLM010000195.1:0-3952 GCA_035537855.1 Chloroflexota bacterium
GCTCCGGCGGCCGCGGTCGGGGGAAGAAACGGGACTCAGCCGGAGTCCCCGGGGCTGTCGCCGGCCGAGCTGCGGGCGCGCCGCCGCCGGCTCGGGCTGACGCAGGCCGCGCTCGGCGCGGCGCTGGGCGTGGCGGGCAACACCGTCGCCCGGTGGGAGCGCGGCGCGCTCGGGATCGGCACCCCGGACCTGGTGCGGTTAGCGCTGGACCGGCTGAAGCGTCCGGCCCGGATCGGACCTCCGCTCGAGTCTCCGGCGCACCGGCTGCCGGTGCCGTCCACCGACCTCATCGGCCGCGAGCGCGAGCTGGCGGCCGTGCGCGCGCTCGTGCGACGCCCGAGCACGCGCCTGGTCACGCTCACCGGCGCCCCCGGCATCGGCAAGACGCGCCTGGCGCTGGCCGTGGCTACCGCTGTGCGCCCGGCCTTTCCGGACGGGGTTTGGTTCGTGCCCCTGGCGCCCGTGAGCGACCCGGCTCTGGTGCTCCCGGCGGTGGCCCACGCCCTCGGCGCTCCGGCGGAGAGCGGCCGGAGTGTGGCGGCGGCGCTGCGCGACGCCCTGCGCGGGCGCCGCGCGCTCCTGGTGCTCGACAACTTCGAGCACCTGGCGCCGGCGGCGCCCGGGGTGGCGGCGATCCTGGAGGCGAGCCCGCGCCTGAAGGTGCTGGCGACGAGTCGGGCCGCCCTGCGCCTGTCCGGCGAGCACCTGTACGACGTGCCCCCCCTGTCGCTCCCGCCGGGCCCCGAGGAGCTGGACGGGCGGGGGGCGCTCCAGGCGGCGGAGGCGTCGGTGGAGGCGCTGGGGCGGTACACCGCCGTGCGCCTGTTCGTCGAGCGTGCGCAGGCGGTGGCCCACGGCTTCGCCCTGACCCCCGCGAACGCCGCGCCCGTGGCGGTCATCTGCCGTCGGGTGGACGGACTCCCCCTGGCCCTCGAGCTGGCGGCGGCGCGGGTCGCGCTGCTCCCCCCGCCGGCGCTCCTCGACCGCCTGGACCGGCGCCTGACCCTGCTCGTCGGCGGCCCCCGGGACCTGCCGGCCCGCCAGCAGACCCTGCGCCGGGCGATCGAGTGGAGCTACGACCTGCTGGGGGACGCGGAACGCCGCCTGTTCCGCGCCCTGGCGGTGTTCGTCGGGGGCTTCACCCTGGACGCGGCCGGCGCGGTGCGCCTTCCGCCCGGCGAGGCGGGCGGGGCAGGCGGGCCCCGTCCGGCCGGGGCGCCGGAGGGCGACGTGGTGGAGGTGGTGGCGTCGTTGGCCGGTCAGAGTCTGGTGCGGCCGCAGGTGGGGAGTCGGGCCGAGCCTCGCTACGAGCTGCTGGAGACGCTGCGGGAGTTCGCCCAGGAGGCGCTGCGGGCCGGCGGCGAGGAGGAGCGCGCGCGCCGGCGCCACGCCGCCTACTTCCTCGAGCTGGCCGAGCGCGCGGAGCCCGCGCTCTCCGGCCCGGACCAGGCGGCCTGGCTCGGCCGCCTGGAGCGGGAGCACGGCAATCTGCGGGCCGCCCTGGGCTGGGCGCTCGACCGGGCGCGCCCGCCGCCGGGGGCCGCCCGGGAGGCGCGCCCCCTGGGGGGCGAGGCCGTCGAGATCGACGCCGGGCAGCTGGCGCTCCGCCTGGCCGTCGCCCTGGCGCCGTTCTGGACGCGGCGCGGCCACGCCGCCGAAGGACGCCGGTGGCTGGCGGCGGCCCTGGCCGCCCCGGCAGCGTCCTGCGCACCCGCCGCCCCCTGGCGGGCTTGGGCCCTCCTGGCGGCGGGGCGCCTGGCCTGGCGCCACGAGGCCGTGCGGGCCGCCCGGCCGCTCTTCGAGGAGGGGCTGGCCCGGTTCAAAGCGCTCGGCCACCAGCCGGGGATCGCCCTGGCCCTCTGCTGCCTCGCCGGGCAGGCGGAGGAGGAGGGGGACTACGCACAAGCCCTTCCCCTGGCAGAGGAGAGCCTGGCCCGCTTCCGGGCCCTCGGCGACCAGCGGGGCACGGCGGGGGCCCTCGACCAGCTAGGGGGGATCGCCTGGCGGCAGGGGGACTACGCCACCGCCCGGGCCCGCTATGAGGCAAGCCTGGAACTGCACCGCCGGCTCGACAACACCTGGGGCGTCGCCCGCATGGAGAGCCTGCTCGGCGTCGTCCTGCGCCTCCAGGGCGAGCACGCTGCGGCCCGGCCCCGGCTGGAGCGTGGGGTGTCCCTGTTCCGCCAGCTGGGCGACCCCCACGCCGCGGCCAAGAGCCTCGCCGAGCTGGCGCGGGTCGTGGCCGCCGGGGGCGACCAGGAGCGAGCGGCGGCGCTCTACGGCGAGGGCATCGCGCTCTTCCGGCGCCTGGGCGACCGGCCCCGCCTGGCCGCCGCCCTGGCCGCCGCCGGCGACGTGGCCTGGACGCGGGGTGACCGCGAGGGCGCCCTGGCCCTCCACACCGAAGCCTTCGCCCTGTACCGGGCCCTGGGCGACGACCGCCTGACCGCCGACCTCCGCCGGCGGCTGGAGCGGGCCGCCCCGCCGCTCGGCGGTCGCGACCCGGGAGCGACGGCTCCGCTCACGGCGCGGGAGGGGGAGGTCGCCGCCCTCATCGCCGCGGGGCTGACCAACCGCGAGATCGCCGAGCGCCTGGTGATCACCGAGGGCACGGCGGCGAGCCACGTGGTGCACATCCTGAACAAGCTGGGCTTGCGCTCCCGCGTGCAGGTCGGCGTCTGGGCCGCCGGGCGCGGCCTGGCCCCCCCGCGGGCGGAGATCTCTACCCCCAGCGGGGACGCGTCCACAGGGCAAGAGATGCCGCGCCGGGGCTCCCGGTCCTAGGGTGGGGGTGCGGACCCGCCGCGTCGACGGCGCCGTCGACGCCCAGAACCCGCGTCCGAAGGAGGACCGCGATGCCACCGGTTATCACCACCGCAGACGTCACCGAGCTGGCCGACCCCAAGCTCCGCCGCCTCGCCATGCGGGTGGTCAAGGAGATGGAGCTGGCCATGCACAAGGCGGCGGCGAACGTCGCCGAGCCCAGCCGCTTCCCGCTGCCGCCCCGGCCGGACGCCGCCGAGCGACTCTTCCGCTCCCGCTTGCAGGCGCTGAAGCCGGAGCAGCGCCAGCTGGCCGTGGCCCGCGTCATGCCCCAGGTCAAGGCCACCCCGGCGCAGCGCTCCAAGGCTTTCGGGGAGCTGGCCGGCGTCGACCTCAGCGCCGCCAGGTCGGTGTCCGAGCAAGCGCAGGCGCTCCCCTTCCCGGCAGCGCTCAAGCTGTCCCCGGACGGCCTGGCGGGGCTGACGGAGCTGCACGGCGCGGTCCTGGCCGTCCCCACACCCGCCGCCGGCGCCCCCGCGGCCGCCCCGGCGGTCACCGGGCCCGCCCTGGACAACCTCGAGTTGCGCCTGCACCGGGTGCACTGCCTGGAGGAGACGGGCAGCGGCCCGTTCAGCGACGTGGGGGAGGACGAGATCGCCCTCAGCGGCACGTCCGTGGACGAGTCCGGGGACGTGAAGAAGTTCTCCGAGTTCCGGGTGGGCGACTTCGACGACGGGGACGACAAGTCCTTCTCCCCGCCGCGGCGCCTCACCATCTTCAACCTGCGCGAGGGGACGGCGTTCCCCAAGTCCTACTTCGTCACCCTGGTGCTGGCGGAGAAGGACATGGGGGGCCTGTCCGACTTCGTCAACCGGCTGCTGGACAAGGTGCGGGAGCGGGTCACCGCCATGCTGGCGGCGGCCCTCGGCGCCGCCATCGGCGCTTCGGGGGGCCCGGTCGGCGTCATCATCGGGGCAGCCGTGGGCTTCGTGGTGGGCAAGGTCTTCGACCTGCTGAAGTCCGTGTTCGCCGACGACGTCTTCCCGCCCCGGACGGTGAGCGTGGCCGTCCCTTCCCTGAACCACCGCTTCCCCGGGGGCAGGACCGACAGCGCCGAGTCCACCATCCGCTTCGACGGGCACGGCGGGGAGTACACCCTGACCTACGACTGGCGCGTCATCCCCTGACC
>DATLLM010000196.1:0-9585 GCA_035537855.1 Chloroflexota bacterium
GCCCTGGCCCGCTTCGCCGGCGCGGCTCCGCCGTCGGCGACGCGGTCGTCGTGCGGCGGGGGGGCCGGCGGGGCCGGCGTCAGGGTCAGATCGAGACCGAAGCTGACCAGGGTGCCGCTGTCCCGCGCCGCCCGGTCCTCCACCTTCAGCGTCCAGCGCCCCCTGGCGCTCGCGCCGGCGAAGCGGGCCAGGGCGGGGGTGGTGCTGGCGTTGTAAGTGCGCTTGAGGTTCTGGGTGGCCCCGCCGGCGCGGTTGTGCAGGACGACGGCGGCCCCGGCCGGCGGCGCGAGGCTGACCACCAGGTCGCCGATGAAGGTGTGGCGGAGGTCGACCTGCACGGCCAGGTCGGCGACGGGCTGCGTCTCGACGACGTCGACGGCGACGCTGACCGTCTGGAGGTCGGGCAGGGGCTGGTTGAACGTGCGCACGATGGTCACCCGGTTGGTCGGCGCCGGGCGGGCCAGCTGCACCGCCTGGGCCGCGTTCAGCCGGCCGAAGCCGTACAGGGCGCTGCGCCCGGCCGCGTCGTAGGCCCCGCCCTGGGGATCGATCCGGTCGCAGGACCGCTTGAGCAGGTCGCGCACCTCCTGCCACTGCAGCGCCGGGTTGACGGCCAGGATCAGGGCCGCGACGCCGGCGGCGCCGGGGCAGGCGCTCGAGGTGCCGCCGAAGCTGTTGGTGTAGTTCCCGGCCAGATCGCCGAGCTGCAGGCGGCCGGAGTTGTAGCCGGCCGGGCCGCTGCGGTCGGTCGTCCAGATGCCGGTGGTCAGGGGCGCCTGGTGACCCGTCGCGGCGTGGGCGAAGTCGTTGCTCGGGAAGGCGCACCAGACAGCGGCGCCGAAGTCGCTGTAGACGCTGCGCGTGCCCCGGTCGTTGCAGGCGGCGACGGCGATGACTTTCTCGTAGCTGGCGTAGCCGTCGTTGTCGACGCTCTCGTTGCCGTTGCCGGCGGCGAACAGGACGACGCAGCCCTTACCGCCGCGCCCCTGGGTGGTGGCGTAGTCGATCGCCAGCCGGGTGAACGCCGGCAGCGGCACCTGCTGGTTGTGCAGCGGGTCCCCGGGCGTGAACCAGGCGCCGTCCTCCGGCCCCCAGCTGCAGGAGATGACGTCCGCCCCGTGGTCGGCCGCCCAGCGGAAGGCGCTGCCCTCCTGGAGGGAGCCGAGGGCCGAGGAGAGGCGGATGGGCATCAGCCTCGCCTCGGGGGCGACGCCGGAGGCCCCGTCCCGGCCGTCGGCGCAGGCGACGCCGGCGCAGGCGGTGCCGTGGCGCTCGCCCGGCGACTTGGGCCGGGGGTCGTCGCTGCTCAGGGTCGCGTCGCGCGGGGCGACCACCTTGCCCGGGGTGTTGAACTCGGGGTGCTCGACGTCGACGCCGTCGTCGATCACGGCGATGGTCACCCCCGCGCCGCGGGTGACCTGGTGCGCCGCCTCGACGCTGGCGCTGGCGGCGACCAGGATGTTCTCGATGGTGGTGGTCTTGAGGTGCCACTGGCGGGCGAAGACGGCCTTGGAGCGCCGGCGGCGCAGCACCTCGGGGTGGCAGTACTCCACGTCGTCCCGCCGGAGCAGGCGGGCGGCGATGTCGAAGACGTCCGTCCCGGTGCCCTCCGGGGCGGCGACGAAGAACGCGTTGGTGGCGTAGTCCACCTCCTGCTTGATCGTCAGCCCGGCCTCGCGCAGCACGGCGCGGCAGGACTCCGGATCGGCGCCGTCGACGAACTTGACGAACAGGTTCTCGGTGTAGACCACCGGCTCACCCGAGGTGTCGTCCACGAGCACGCCGCCGGCGAAGCGGACGTCGGGCGCTTGACGCAGCGCCGTCTTGCGCTCGCCGAGGGAGCGCCGCCCGGCGCCGGTCGGCACCCGGTAGACCTCGACCCCCGCCTCGGGGAAGGCCAGCACCAGGTCGCCGTCGGCGACCTCGGCGGCCGCCTCGGAGGCGACCGGCCCGGCGCGCAGGGAGCGCGTCGAGCGGGTGCGCACGGCGAGCAGGTCGTCGCTCATGCGCAGCTTGATCGCCGGCTCGTCCTTGCGGCCGAACTTGACCTCTTTCACTTCAGGCACGGTGCGGTACCCCCCGGCATCCCGATCCCCACACTGCGGGCCCCACGCTGGGCCCCACCCAAACAACGCCGGCGGCGCGACTTTTTCTCTGGCCCCTGGCCCCGAATCCGCCCCCGGCGCGCAGGCGGCCAGTATACGCGGCCGGACGGACGGCGGCGCGGCGGGGAAGGTGTTGACGGTCACGCGGAGTCGACGTATCGTGCGCCGCGACAGGGCGAAGGAGGTGCACCATGGCCGCTGCCGGACGTGGGGGAGATCGGTCGCGTCGCTCGTTCCTGCTGGGAGGATCAGGCGCCGCCGGCGCCCTGGCGCTGCCGGCCGCGCTGCTGGCCGCCTGCGCGCCGGGATCGGGACCGGAGGCGGCGCCTGCCCGGACGCGCGGTCCGGTGACCGTGCGCCTGGCCACGGACTGGCTCGACGGGCCGCGGGGGGACACGCTGAAGATGGCCGTCCCCGCCTTCCAAGCCCAGCGCCCGGACGTCACCGTGCAGGTGGACGCCATCACCGGGGACTACTTCACCGCCATCAATACCCAGATCGCGGCCGGCACCATCCAGGAGGTGGTGCTCTTCGAGGGCAACTTCTTCCAGTCCTTCAAGGACCAGGGCGCGTTCACCGCCATCGACGAGGCGCTCAAGGGGCAGAAGGTGAGCATGGCCGACTACTCGGTCGTGCCCGGCATCTACCAGGACAAGGGCAAGCAGTTCGGGATGCCCTTCCAGCTGGTGCTCAGCGGCTGGATCTACAACGTCGACCTCTTCGAGGAGCGGGGCCTCAAGCCGCCGGACGACACCTGGACGTGGGACGACGTGCTCGCCGCGGCGCAGGCCCTGACCCGCCCGGAGCGCAACCAGTACGGCATCCACGTGACCAACAACGACCAGTTCGTCTGGGGCCCGCTGCTCTTCTCCGCCGGGGCCCGCTGGCACAACGCCGAGCGCACCAAGACCCTGCTGGCCGACGCCGGGGGCGCTGAGGCGTTCCAGTGGCTGATCGATCTGATCCACCGCCACCGCGTCTCGCCGGCGCCGGCCCAGACGAACGAGGTCAAGGGGAGCTTCGGCAACCCCTTCCTGGCGGGCAAGATCGGGATGCTCCCCGGAGCGATCAGCGGCACCGGAGGCACGGTGCGCAACGTCGGCGACCGCTTCCGCTGGGACCTCATGCCCACCCCGAAGCACCCCAAGACGAAGAAGGCGACCCATGTCTGGAACGACCAGCCGCACGTGCTGATGAACGTGGCCGGGAAGCTGGGCGTGACCGAGCAGGCGACGGCCCTGATCATCTTCCTCGCCGGGGACGTCGTGCAGAGCCGGGTGGCGGTCGACCGGGGCAGCATCCCCGTGCTCAAGCGCTTGCAGTCCGGACCGGAGTACCTCAAGCCGCCGCCGAACAGCATGAAGCAGGTCGCCGCCAACCTGCGCGACCCGGACATCCAGACCCCGGGGTACATCAAGGGCTGGGACGAGTGGCGCCCGGCCTACAGCCAGGCCGTGGACAGGGCCTTCACCGGCGAGGAGAGCGCGCCCCAGGCGCTGCGCAACGCGGTGACCGCCGCCGACGCCGTGCTCACCCGGATCGGACCGCAGAAGTAGCCCGCCGGCGGCCCGGTCGCCGATGGCGCCGCCGGCCGGCGGGGAGCGATACTCCCCGCCGGCCGGTCGGGCGGCGCAGGCCGCCCGGAGATGCCCCGGGCTCCACCGGACGGCCGGGGGTGGCCGCGGGCGGGCAAGCGAGAGAGGCGGGCATGCGAATCGTCGACGTCCGGGCCATCCCCCTGCTCGGTCGGGTCACCGAAGGCGGCTGGGACCGGACACTCGACCCCGAAGAGAACAGCCACACCCTGGTGGTGGTCGCCACCGACGGCGGCGTCAGCGGCGCCGGGAGCGCCTACACCAGCCTGGCCCTGGTGGAGGCCGCGCTGCGCCTGCTGCGCCCCTGGCTGATCGGGGAGAGCGCCATCGAGCCGGAGCGCGTCTCCGAGAAGCTGCACCAGATGTCCTTCTGGCAGGGCCGGGGCGGGACGGTGGCGCACGCGATCAGCGGGATCGACATCGCCCTGTGGGACATCCTGGGCAAAGTCACCGGGCAGCCGGTGGCGCGCCTCCTGGGCGGCTACTACCGGGACCGCATCAAGCCCTACGGCTCGGTGCTGTTCGAGGCGCCGGCGCCCCTGGCGGATAAGCTGCAGGCCGTCCTGGCCCGCGGCTTCCGGGCGATCAAGCTCGGCTGGGGCCCCTTCGGGCGGGTCGACCGCCGGACGGACGAGGCCCTGGTGCGCGCGGCGCGGGAGGCGGTCGGCCCGGACGTCGAGCTGATGGTGGACGCCGGCGGCAGCGAGCAGTACTGGCCCCACGGGGTGAAGTGGGCCCTGGAGACGGCGCGGATGCTGGCCGGCTACGGAGTGGTCTGGTTCGAGGAGGCGCTGCCCCCGGACGACCTGGAGGGGTTCGTCGCCCTGCGCGCCCAGGCCCCCCTGCCCATCTCCGGCGGCGAGGTGCTCACCCGGCGCCAGAGCTTCCTGCCCTGGATCGAGCGCGGCGCCCTGGACATCGTGCAGCCGGACTGCACCAAGGTCGGCGGCCTCTCCGAAGCGCGCCGCATCGGCTGGATGGCGCAGGACCACAACCTGCTGCTCGTGCCCCACGGCTGGAACACCGCCGTCGGGCTGGCCGCCGACCTGCACCTCGTGGCGGCCCTGCCGGTGGCCCGCTGGGTGGAGTACCTGACGCCTTCGCCGTTCATCGAGGAGATCATCACCACCCCCTTCACGCTGGACGCCGAGGGCTACCTGCCCATCCCCACCGGGCCGGGGCTCGGCGTCGAGCTCGATCCCGAGGGCGTCGCCCGCTACTCCGGGGGGCGCACGCTGTGAGCGCCGGGCGGCCGGTCCGCCGGCGCGGGGGCCACCGGGAGGCCGGGGCGGCCGCCGGGCAGCACGGGGGGACGACGTGTACGACCTGCTGCTGACCAACGGCACCGTCGTCGACGGCACCGGCGCCCCGGCCTTCGCGGCCGACGTCGCCGTCAAGGACGGGCGAATCGTCGCCCTGCACCGCAGGCACGACCGCGGGGACGACCGCGCGGACGGCGCGGCCGTGCGGGTGGTCGACGTCTCCGGGCGCTGCGTCTCCCCCGGCTGGGTCGACTTCCACGGCCACGCGGACTGGACCTGCCTCGACCACCCGGCCGCGCTCAACCTGCTGATCCAGGGCTGCACCCTGACCGTCGCCGGCAACTGCGGCCTCGCCCCCGGTCCGGTCGGCGGCCCCGGGGCGGCGCTCCTCGCCCGCGGCGAAGGGCGGGGCTACCACGCGCCGGCGATCGCGGCCATGACCCGCCGGCATCCGGACCTGGAGTGGGGGCTGGGCGACTTCCTCGCCGCCGTCGAGGACTCACGCCCGGGGGTGAATTACGTCCAGCTGGCCGGCCACAACCGCATCCGCCAGACCGTGCTCGGCCACGCCCCACGGGCGGCGACCGGGGCCGAGGTGCGGCGCATGGGGGAGCTGGTCGCCGCCGGGCTGGACGAAGGCGCCTTCGGGCTGACCTCCGGCCTGGTCTACATCCCCGGCTGCTGGGCCGAGCCGGACGAGCTGGTCGCCCTGGCCCGCGTGGTCGCCCGGCGGGACGGCTACTACGCCACCCACATCCGCGGCGAGCGCGAGACGAACGTCGAGGCCACCCGGGAGCTGGTGGAGACGGCGGAGCGGGCGGGGGTGCGGGCGAACGTCTCCCACATGCAGAGCAAGTGGCCGGTCTTCGGCAACGGGCCGCTCAAGGTGGAGATGCTCGACGCGGCCCGCGCCCGCGGGGTCGACCTCAGCTGCGACTACGAGATCTACAACAAGAACAGCGCCACGCTCGGCTCGTTCCTGCAGATCTACCACTACACCCCGGCGCAGCTGGTCGCCTTGCTGTCCACCGCGTCCGGGCGGGCGGGGCTGAAGCGCACGATGCGCGAAACCGGCCCGCGGCACCCGCTCGGTCGCTTCGGGCCCGGCGGGGTGGCCCACAGCGGGGACTGGGACCGGGTCGTCGTCTGGGGCTGTCCGCACGACCGGGCCCTGGAGGGGATGTCCCTCGCCGCCGTCGCCGCCGAGCGGGGGGTCGATGCGGAGGACGCCCTGTTCGACCTGACCCTGGCCGAGGGCGGCGCCGGGCCGAAGCTGATCTACGACTACATCCAGGACGAGCACGAGCAGATCGTCCCCTGGGAGCAGTGCGTCCTGCCCAGCGTGGACACCGGCCTCTTCGACCCCGCGGCGGCGAGCGCCGGCGGCGGGGCCTCGTTGCAGCCGCTCGACTTCCGCTACCAGCTGGACACGGGCGCGCCCAGCCCGATCGGCATGTTCCCCCGGGTGCTCGGCCAGTACGTGCGCGACGAGGGCCTGCTGACCCTCGAAGAGGGCGTGCGGCGGATGACCACCCTGCCCCTCTCCCGCCTGGGCATCGCCGACCGGGGCGCCGTCCGCCCGGGGATGTGGGCCGATCTGGTGGTCTTCGATCCGCAGCGGATCGCCATGCGCGCGCCGGACGCCGATCCGGACCGCCCGGAGACCTGCTGGCCGGTAGGGATCGACTACGTGGTGGTCAACGGGGCCGTCGCCGTCGAGGGGCAGCGCGCCACCGGGGTTCGCGCCGGCCGCGTCCTGCGCCGGGCCTGAGCGCTGCCCGCTGCCCCATACGCCCCGCCTTCTCCGCTCTGCCCTCAGCCCAGCTGGCGGACGACGGGCAGGCTCGGGATGCCCCCGTTGGTGTCGCGCGTGCGCACCACGCGCAGGGCGAACACCCCGGCGAGGACGAACAGCAGGACGATCAGCGTCAGCCCGATTCGCACCTTCCACTGCGCGTCGCGGCGGCGCTGCGCCGCCGGACTGGGGTAACGCCGGTCGGGCGAGATCACGCGCCAGACCCCCGCCGGCCGGTCACGCCCGCGGCGGGCTCGGCATCCGGCAGAACCATGCGCTCAGGGTAGCCGATTCGCCCACCGGGTGCGCCCCGGCGGGGACGTTCGGGACCGACCGGAGGCCGGCCCCGGGACGCGGCGGTCAGGGCGTGGCGAGCGCCGGCGCGGCGCGGTGCCAGGCGGTTGTGGCCTCGTAGGCGGCGGCGGCGCGCAGCAGCGTCGCTTCCTCGAACGGGCGGGCGGTGAGCATTAGCCCCACCGGCAGACCGGCGGCGAAGCCGCAGGGCACGCTGATGGCCGGCATCCCGGTGCGGTTGGCCGGCGAGGTGTTACGCGACAGGTTGGGCAGGTCGGCCTCGGCCTCCGCAACGGCGATCTCCGGCGCGGGCACGGGCACCGTCGGCGCGGCGAGCAGATCCACCTCGGACAGCGCGGCGTCGTAGCGCTGGCGCAGCACGCGCCGCACGCGGAGCGCGGTAGCGTAGTCCGCGGCCAGGATGAACTGACTCGCCAGCAGCCGGGCCTGCGCCGGCGGGCTGTAGTCCTCCAGGCGCTCGCGCAGCCAGCGGCGGTGATAGACGAGCGCCTCCGCCCCCATCCCGGACAGCCCGGCCATCAACGCGGCGTGATCCGGCAACGCCACCGGCACCACGCTCGCCCCCAGGCCCTCCAGATGGGCGATCGCCGTGCGCACGGCCGCCTCGACCTCAGGGTGGCAGTCGTCGAAGTAGTGCTCGCCGGGCACGCCGATGCGCAGGCCGCGCACCTCCGCCGCCGCGCTGCCCGCCTGCGCCGCCCGCACGTAGTCTCCGGGCGCCGGCGCCGCGACGGTGGTCGGGTCGTCCGGATCGATCCCGGCCATGAGGGAGAGCAGCAGGGCCGCGTCGCCGACGGTGCGGGCGATCGGCCCGATCTGGTCGACGGTGGGGTTGCCGAAGCCGATCCCGCCGCGCACCGGCACGAGCCCGTGCGTCGGCTTGAGCCCGACGACGCCGCAGAAGGCCGCCGGGATGCGCACGGAGCCCCCGGCGTCGGTGCCCAGCGCCGCCGGCGCCATGCCCGCGGCGACCGCCGCCGCCGATCCGCCGGATGAGCCACCCGGCACCCGCTGCGGGTCCCAGGGGTTGCGCGCCGGCCCGTAGTGCGGGTTGAGATTGGTCGCCCCCATCCCGAACTCGTGCAGGTTCGTCTTCCCCAGCAGGATGGCCCCGGCCCGGCGCAGGCGCCCCCAGGCCGGGGCGTCCGCCGCCGGGACGTAGTCCGCGAGCACGCGCGAGCCCCCGGTGGCGCGCACGCCGGCCGTCTCGACGTTGTCCTTGACCGCGACCGGGATGCCGCGCAGCGCCCCGCCCGCGCCGGCCGCCCGCGCCGCCGCCAGGGCCGCCTCGGCGCAGACGGTGATGAAGCAGTTGAGCCGGGGCTCAAGGCGGGCGATCTGGTCGAGGTGGGCCTGCACCACGTCCGGGGGGCTGACCTCCCCCCGGGACAGGCGTTCCGCCAGATCGGCGAGCGAGAGCCGGCAGAGCTCGGCGCCGGACATCGAGCGCACCTCAGGCCCGGAACGGCTGCGCCGTCACCACGTCACCCACCTCGATCCCGGACGCGGCGAACGCGCGCATCGCCGCCCGGTGGGCCCGCACGTGCTCCAGCACCCTGGGCAGCAGCGCCTCGGGAATCGCGATCAACCCCAGAACGCTTACCAGGCGGCGCAGATCGTCCGCCGTGATCGCTTCCCCATCCGGCGCCGGAGCCGCCTCGCCCGAAGTCTGCTTCGCCGTCACGCCAGACCCTCCCGGGTGCGGATCGTACCAACCCGAAGGGTAAGGATAAGAAGAAGCATCGACAGATGGAGGGCAGCGGCCCGAAGGGTCAGGTTTGGCACCCGCAGAAGGAGAACCGCGGCCCGAGGAGCTTGCTTTTGCGCGGGCGCGGCCCGCAGGCCGGCGGGCGCCTCGCCGCGCACGGCAGCGGCGTCGACGTCCGAGGCGCTCGTCCCCAGGGGACACCGGTCTGCCGTACGGCTGCGATCGGGGCCGGTTACGACCGCGGGCGTCATCGGGACGACGACGAACGCTCGGGCCGTGGCCCCGGAGCGCCCGGCTGGCGTCGAGCTTGAGGCCGTGCGCGGCGAGCAGGCAGTCTCGTACCGGCCGCGCCCGCGCAAAAGCGTGCTCCTCGGATCGCGGTCCTCCCGCTCTCGCTGCAGCTTCTTCCGGTCCCGCCCGCGCAAGAGCGTGCTCCTCGGATCGTGGACTTCCAACTTTCGCTACTTCTCCCTTTTCAGGCTGGAAGCAGGCTCCAGCCGAGCAACGTGGACCCGACGGAGAGGAACAGCCACAGGGCGAGCATCAGCACCAGGACGAAGTAGAGCGGAGGGTGCAGCGCGGCCATCAGCCGGCGGGCGAAGAGCAGCGCGGCGACGAGGGCGATGGCCCCCACGGCGATGAGCAGGTAGACGCCGGGATTGGCCTGGTCGGCGGGGAGGTGCCAGATCCCGAGCGATTCGCCGAGCACGGCGACGCCGGCCAGGGCCATCGCCAGGAAGAGGATGGTGGCGACCACGGGCAGCCGGTTGCCGGCGGTGGTGGCGGTGGTGGCGGTGGTGGCGGT
>DATLLM010000197.1:0-3125 GCA_035537855.1 Chloroflexota bacterium
ACGACTCGACTCGACGCAGAGCGGCCACCGAGGTTGCGCTACCCCCATAGGGGGGCGGCGCCGCCCCCCTATGGGGGTAGCGCAACCTCGGTGGCCGCTCTGCGTCGAGTCGAGTCGTGAGCGAGTCGAAAGTTACCCGGCTCAACGGACTCGGTACGGCGCCGACTGGGGAGTGGCTGCCCCTGCGGGAGGCCGCCGAGCGCCTAGGTGTCTCCTTGGACAGTATGCGCCGTCGGCTGCGCACCAATTCCCTCCGCGCCCGCCAGGAGCCCATCCTGGGGGGGCACCGCTGGCTGGTGTGGGTGGACGGCGATGCCTGCGGGCCAGATGCGAACGGGGTGGCGCCGCCCCCCTACGGGGGTGGCGCTATGGGGATGGCGGACCGTGCTCCCCCCCAGGCGGAAAGCGCCAGCTCCTTGGAAGACGAGGCGGAGAGCGAACCGGCGTCTCCGGCGCCAGCGCAAGATCCGCCGGGGAACCGAGACGATGCTACCCCCACCCCCCGACCGGCTCCCGCCGAAGCACTGGTCGCCGCTCAGCGCGCCGAGGAGATGGCCCGGTATTCGGCCGCGCTGCTGGAGCCCTGGCGCCAGCGGGTGGAGGAACTGAGCCGGGAGAATGGGCGCCTCGAGGAGCGGGCGGAGCACCTCCAGACCGAGCTGGAGCAGATCCGAACGCAGCTCGCCGAAGCCACCGCGTCCAAGGAACCGCCGGAGACGGAGAACGCCCCCCAGGCCGAGTGGCCTGGGGGGCGCCGGTGGTGGCAGCGGCTGCTGTGGGGATGAGCAAGGCGAGGTGAGACGCGCGGAGCGGCCGTTAGTGGCAGCTGCCGCAACCCGTGGGCTTCGGTCGGGGCGCGGGCTCGGCGTCGCGCAGGAGGACGACCTCCCATGCCCCACCACGCTCGGACGCCGCGAGGCGGTGCTGGCCCTCGTACTCGTTGACCTTCCGCGTGAGGCCGGAGACGGGGAACTCCGGGTCCTTGCCGGTCGCGGCGGCGTCCGCCGGGCCGGCGAGACCCGCCGCGGCGCCCAGGAGGGCGAGGGCGAGCACCGCGCCGGTGGCGATCCGGCGGAGGTGGCGCACGCTGCGCTGAAGATCAGGGTCGGCGGCCGGCGGGTCCAGCATGTCCATCGGGTACGGCATGTCCATCGGGGGGCTCCTTTGCCTCGTCGCCGGCGCCACACGGCGCGCGGTGTGCCCGCAGTCTGCGCCGACGGGGCATGACAGGGCGATAGCCGCCGGCGGACAGGCTCCTCCCCCCGCCGCCGCAGTTTCCGCCGCCCCTCCCTCGCGCTTCATCACGCCTCCAATATAGGTCAACTCTGCTACAATATCAGCACATCTAAGGCCTACAACTGTGGCGACCAGTGGACACAGTGGGCACGACTCTTGTACGTTGACGGCGCCCCGTCGCGGCCGGGTCGGCCAGCGGTGCGGGATGGTGAGGAGGTCGAGGCGATGCCGTTCAACGGGATACTGCTCCCCGGGCTGAAGGAGGCCAGGCTCCGTGAGGCCCTGACGCAGGACGAGCTGGCGGCCAAGGCCGGGGTCGCCCGCACGACGCTGGCCCGCGTCGAGACCGGGGCCGGGGCGGCGCCCGCGACGGCTCGGAAGCTGGCTGCGGCGCTGGGGGTGGCGCCCTCGGCGCTCATGGCGCCAGCGACGCCGCAGGGAAAAGCCCTCGCCGCGTGAGGACGTCAACCAGACGCGGCGAGGGCTGAGCACCCGCACGGTCGGCGAGGACCGGCGGGGCCGTGGTCACTGTAGCGCAGGCCGATTGGCGGCAGACACCGCGGAGGATGTACGACGGACGGAGGGGATGCAGCCGTTGCCCGGGTCATCCGGTCGAGAACCCGGAGCCCGTCACGGGCCCGTCACCCGCCGGTCACTGACCTGGTGCAACGCTGGCGTAAGGCAGCGCGGACGGCGGTCCGGGGGCTCGGCCAGGCCGGCGCCGGGGCGCAGCAGCGGGGGCCGGCGGGCCGGAGCCGAGCGGAAGCCGACGCGGAGCCAGGAGGAAGCCGGAGCGTAGTCGGGGCCCGGTACGGTGGGCGTAAGGCTCCCGTACGGCAGCTGTGCCTCATCGGAGCACGGGGCGGGCACGGTGGAGGCACGGCAGGGCGGCCATCATCGAGGACATCACCACGCTGGCGGCCCGGAGGGGGACACAACCTTCGCCCCCCGGTACCGTTTAGCGACTACCGGCCCCCCACGCGGCCGGGTGGTGGCCACTGGTGCGGCCACCGGAGCGCTCGAGCACCAGGATGGACAGACCGGAGAGGACGGAGGTGACGGGAACGAGGAAGTGACGGGGCGCACAGCGCTCGCTCACCGCAAGCACGCGCCGGTGTGAGCCCGGCCCCGGGACGGATCGACGCCAAGCGATCGGCCCCGGCAACCGAAAAAGAAGAGCCCTCGAGGCGCCAACCCCGAGGACTCTCCGCAAGGCGACCACTCGAGGCCCGCGCCACGAGCGTCAGCTCCTCCGCAACACCAGGAGCGTAGCGCACGGTGCAGACCTCGACAAGGGGTCTGTGTCTCTTTTTGCCTCCGACGAGGCGGACGCCGACCCCGGTCGCCCCCATCCACCAGAGAGGGGAGACCGCCACCGTGTCTGCGCCCGACGTCCACCCCACCGCTTTCGGCGACACCGCTCCGGCGCCGCCGGCCGCGGCACTGGCCCCGACCGCGGGGTTCGTGCGCCTGCCCCGCGCCGTGCTCCGCGCCCCCGGCCTCTCCGACCGGGCCAAGCTGCTCTACGCCCTCCTGCTGGACTACGCCCGCCAGGACGGCTGCTGCTGGCCCGGGCTGGCCCGCCTGCGCGCCGACCTCGGCGGCGGCCACAATCAGCTGGCCCGCGCCGTCCGCGAGCTTGAGGCGGCCAGCCTGATCGCCCGGCGCCGGCGTGGCTTCGGGAGGACCACCGTCTACTCCTTCCTCCCGCTGCCCAGCGAGTCCCCGGCCGGTCGCGCGGACGCGGCCGGGCAACCGGCGGTGGCCAGCTCAAGCACCGCCCCGAGTGCGCCCACCCGGGCCGCCGGTGCACCCTGCACCGAGGCCCCAGAGCGCCCCGGTGCGGCGGCCCAGAGCGCCCCGGTCCGGGGTGCACAGGACCTAGAGCC
>DATLLM010000198.1:0-6394 GCA_035537855.1 Chloroflexota bacterium
TGCGTTGTTACCGGCCCGTGGCGCAGGGGCCGCGCCTGCCGGTGCTGCTCTACGGCGACCGGGCGGCGCTCGCCGCGGGCGAGGCGGGGGCCCGCGCGGCCGAGCCGGGGGGCGTGACCAGCGGCGTGGACGACGTCGCCTCCGGCGTGCGGGTGACCCTGGAGACGAGCCTGGGCTTCGGCTCGCTGGCCCTCTTCTGCCCTCCGGGGAGGCCCTTCATCTCCCTGGAGCCGCGGTCGGCGGTGTCGGACGCGCTGACTCTGATGCACGCCTCGGGGGTGCCCCCGACGGGGGTCTGCGCCCTCGGTCCCGGGGAGACGTGGCGGGCGCGGGTGCGGCTCAGCGCCGCGCCCCTGACCGGGGCCGGCCGGTGACGGCGGGGCCCCTGGGCGTCGCCATCTGGGGCGCCGGCTGGGTGGCCGGCGCCCACACCCGGGGCTATCAGGCCTATCGGCCCCCCGAGGGCGGCCGGCCGGTGCGCGTCGTCGCCGTCGGCAGCCGGCGCCTGGAGGGGGCGCGCGATCTGGCGGCGCGCTTCGGGCTGGCGGACGCCAGGCTGTACACGGACTACGACCGGCTGCTGGCCGATCCGGCGGTCGAGGCGGTCTCGCTCTGCACGCCCAACGGGCTGCACGCGGACGAGGCGGTCGCCGCCGCCGGGGCGGGGAAGCACCTGCTGATCGAGAAGCCGGTGGCGACGACGGCGCCCGACCTGCGCCGGGTGCTGGCGGCCGTCGAGGCCGCCGGGGTGACGGCCGCGGCGTGCTTCATCCAGCGCTGGAACCCGCTCGTCGGGGCCCTGCGCCGGCTCCGCGAGCAGGGGGAGTTCGGGCGGATCGTCCTCGCCGGAGCGGACTACTGGTTCGGGCGCGACCGGCCGGGGTGGATGCGCGATCCGGCCCTGGCCGGCTCCTCGTTCCTGGTCGGCGCCATCCACGCGGTGGACAGCATCCGCTACATCACCGGTGAGGACGTGGTCGAGGTGGAGGCCCGGGCGGTGCAGGTCGGCGACGTCTACGGCTACCCGCCGACGGCGGCGGCCCTGGTGCGCTACGCGAGCGGGGCGGTGGGCACCCTCACCTCCTCGCTCGTGGGGCACACCGGCTACGTGCTCAACCTGGAGGTGGCCGGCACCGCGGGCAGCGCGCGCAACGACCAGGTCTATCTGCGCCGCTCGCAGGGGCCACCGGGGTGGGTCGCGCTGCCCGTCGCCGGGCCGGCGTCGGGCGACGTCTCCCAGCTTCCCTTCCCGAACCTGGTGGCGGACTTCCTGGGGGCCATCGCCGGGGGCGCCGAGCCCCTGACCGGACTGCGCAGCACGGTGAACACCCACGACGTCTGCTTCGCGGTCGACCGCTCCATCGCCGGAGGCGGCGCGGTCACGCTTCCACTATCCTGAGGGCGATGGAAGAGATCGACGCCGCCACCCACCGCTCGATCGTGGAGGGGCTCTCGGCGAGCTCCGTGGCCACCGTGGTGGGCTGGCTCAACGGCCGCGGCTACCGCAACGTGTTCATGGCCGGGCTGCAGGTGGTGCGGCCCGATCTGCGGCTGGTGGGACGGGCGCGGACGATGCGCCTGGTGCCGCACCGCCCGGACCTGGACGAGCTCTACCCGGACCGGGAGGAGAACCCGCACCGCAAGGCGGTTGAGGGGATCGACGCGGGCGAGGTGCTGGTCGTCGACGCCCACGCCAACGCCGAAGGGGGCATCCTGGGCGACATCATGTCCGCCCGCCTGAAAGCGCGGGGGGCCGCCGGGCTGGTGGTCGACGGATCGCTGCGGGACGTCTGGCAGATCAAGGGCCTCGACCTGCCGGTCTACGTGCGCCACGTGAACGCGGCGGCCGTGCGCCGCGGGCTGAGCGCGGTGGAGATGGACGGGATCGTGACCTGCGCCGGCGCCGCCGTCCGCCCCGGGGACTACATCATCGGCGATCCGGACGGCGTGGCCGCCGTGCCCGCCGCCGTGGCCCGGGAAGCGGCGGCCTACGGCGCCGAGCACGAGGCCCTGGAAGAGTACCTGCGGACCCGGGTGAGCGCCGGGGGTACGCTCGCCGACTGGTATCCGCCGAACGAGGCGGCGCGGGCCGCGTTCGAGGCCCAGCGGCGCACCGGCGGGGAGTAGGCCGGCCGTGAACGGCGCGGACGGCGCCGCTCCGGCGCCGGAGTCCGCCGGCCGTCCGGGGACGGGCAAGGACGACGTCGAGCTCTACGTCCGTACCTACGGCACCATCCTGCGCAGCAGCGGCGAGGTCAAGCTCCGCGCCCTGGTGGCGGCCCACACGCGGGTGCGCTCCAGCCTGCACCCGGGGGCCGGCGACGAGCGCCCGGACACCGGCGCCTTCATCTACGCCATCCAGCGCCTGCCGGACGCCGTGTTCGAGGTGCGCCGCGTGCTGCTGGGGCAGGAGGGGGAGCGCTTCCGTGCCCTGCTCGGTCCCGGGGTGACGGACTGGCAGCGCCTCGAAGCGCCGGCCCGGCGCCGGCAGTGGCGCTGGGACGGGGCGGAGACGATGACCGTCCACGTCGCCTCGTCCTCCGACCTGGACGACGTCATCCCCTGCCTGGTGGCTTTCCAGATCGAGTGGAACAAGCTGCACGCCAGGCTGGAGGCCCTCGCCCGCGTCCCGGGCGCGCCACCCGCTGGCCCGGACGGGCGGCGCGCCGGGCCGGCCGGAGACTCCGCCGCCGCGGCGCCACCGGGCCTGCCGGGCGTGTTGGGCCCGGAGCGTCCCCTCCCCGGGGAGCTGGCGGCGCTCGGCGAGCGCCTGGGCGTCGTCCCGGACGACTGGCGCCGGCTCCAAGCTATCTGGGGTGACGCCTTCTGGGAGCGTCTGCGCCTGATCCAGCGCGGGCCGAAGGACCTGGCCGTGCGCCTGCTCGGCGGACAGGACGTGGGGTACACCCGGCTGGTTCGACGCTGGTGGCAGCCCATCGGCGCCGCCCTCGACGCCCGCGGCCTGGCGGGGCGCCCGATCTACTTCGTCTCCTCCAACATGCACGGGGTGGTGAACCTGGTCTCCGGCTACGCCCGGCGCCGGGCGGAGATGCTCTGGGAGTTCCTGGAGAACACGCGGGAGGGGGAGGAGCTGGGGGAGCTGGAGGGGCTGCGCGCCATGCGCGGCGAGTCGAACGCGGAGAACGTGCTCTACTACGCCTCCCGGCTGTGGCACCGCTACCACCCCGAGGCGCAGGTGAAGGCGGAGCGCAGCCGGGAGGAGGACGCCCGGGGGATCGTCACCGTGATCCCGGCGGCCGGCTACGAGGTGGGAGCGCAGGTGCTCGAGCTGGGGCGGCTGCGCCCGGGCGACTTCGACCCCCGCCTCGGCGACCTGGCGGAGGTCGCGGCTCGCTCGAACGCCGTGCTGTTGAACGTGGACTACCCGCTGGGGATGGCGTCCTACCACATCCTGCGGGAGGTGCTCGCCGAGGCGCCGGGCGTGCGCGGGGCCTACGCCATCGGCAAGGCGGCGACCCTCAACGGGGCGGTGGGGGACGTGCTCATCGCCAACGTGGTCTACGACGAGCACTCGGGCAACACCTACGTCTTCGACAACGCTTTCGACTACGCCGCCGTCGCCCCCTACCTCGAGCGCGGCTCGGTGCTGGACAACCAGAAAGCGGTCACGGTGCGGGGCACCTTCTTGCAGAACCGGGATTACCTGGAGTTCTACTACCGCGAGCAGTTCACGGTGGTGGAGATGGAGGCGGGGCCCCTACTCTCGGCCGTCTACGAGGCGTCCCACCCCACGCGCTACCCAACGGACGAGCACGTCCACTTCCGGGACGTGCCTTTCGACGTGGGGCTGATCCACTACGCCTCGGATACGCCCTACACCCAGGCCCGCACGCTGGGCAGCCGCAGCCTGTCTTTCGAAGGGATCGACTCGACCTACGCCGCGACGGTGGCCGTGCTGCGGCGCGTCCTCACCCTCGAGGCGCGCCGCCTCGGACTCGTTCCCGCCGCGGTAGCGCGATAGCGCGGAGCACGGAGTGCGAAGCGCAAGGAGTTCGGCCCCCGAGGGGTGGGTAGTCGTCGCGGGGCGTGCGAGGGCAACTATCCGAGGAGCACGCTCCCGCCCGCGCAAAGTCGTGCTCCTCGGGAGGTGGGCAGGCAGAGGGCGCTGCCGTTCCCGCTCCCGCTCCCGCCCGCACAGAATCGACGACTTCTTCGGCTGGTTGGATTGAGGTACTAGCCGCTTGTGCTTGCCCTTGCGGGCGTGGCGACGAACTCCTCGACCATCTGCCGGGCGACCTCGTCCCGGTGCTGCACGGGAGGGGACTTCATGAAGTAGGCCGCCGGGCCTTCGAGGGCGCCGCCGATGCCGCGGTCGAGGGCCACCTTGCAGCAGCGCAGGGCGTCGATGACCACGCCGGCGGAGTTCGGGGAGTCCCAGACCTCCAGCTTCAGCTCCAGATTCAGGGGCACGTTGCCGAAGGTGGTGCCCTCCAGGCGGATGTAGGCCCACTTGCGGTCGGAGAGCCACTCGACGTAGTCCGAGGGGCCGATGTGGACGTTCTCCGTGCCCAGGTCGTAGTCGACCTGGCTGGTCACGGCGTTGGTCTTCGATTCCTTCTTGCTCTCCAGGCGAGAGCGCTCGAGCATGTTGTAGAAGTCCATGTTCCCGCCGACGTTGAGCTGGCTGGTGCGGTCCAGCTTGACGCCGCGGTCGCGGAACAGGCGGGCCAGGACGCGGTGCACGATGGTGGCGCCCACCTGGCTCTTGATGTCGTCGCCGACGATGGGCAGGTTCGCCGCCTCGAAGCGCTGGCGCCACTCCGCCTCGCGGGCGATGAAGACGGGGATGCAGTTGACCACCCCGACGCCGGCCTCGAGGGCCTGCTCGATGTACCAGCGGGTGGCCGTCTCGCTGCCGACGGGGAGGTAGTTGACGACCACGTCCGTCCCGGTGTCCTTGAGAATCCGGGCCACGTCCGAGCGGGCGGCGCCCGATTCGGCGATGCGGGTGTGGCCGTAGTGGCCGAGGCCGTCGTTGGTCGGCCCGCGCCCGACGACGGTGCCGGTGGCGGGCACGTCGGCGAACTTGATCGTGTTGTTCGGGGCGGCCCAGATGGCCTCGGCCAGGTCGAGGCCCACCTTGCGCTCGTCGACGTCGAACGCGGCGGAGAACTGCACGTCGCCGACGTGGTAGCCGCCGAGGACGGTGTGCATCAGGCCGGGGATGAGCTCGTCCGGGTCGGCGTCGCGGTAGAAGGTGACGCCCTGGACGAGGGAGCTGGCGCAGTTGCCGACGCCGATGATGCCCACGCGCACCGGGCGGCGGGACGCGCCGCCGTCGCCGTGCTGTCCTCGGGGGGGCTGCCCGTCCGCCTGCGCCTGCGCGTCCGTCTTCGCCTGGCCGTTGACGGCCGGGGCGCTCACCTGAGCGATCATGGGGCCTCCTGATCTACACGAGTAGAGTGCTGCGAGGTCAAGTCTACACGAGTAGAACGCCGCCCGGCCAGGGGCGCCCCGGTGGACTACACTGGAGCGATGCCGGCTACGCGTGACGACGTCGCTCGCGCCGCCGGGGTGTCCGTCGCCACCGTCTCGTACGTCCTCAACGGCGGGCCCCGGCCCGTCTCCGCTGAGCGCCGGCGGCGCGTGCTGCAGGCCGTCGCCGACCTGGAGTACCGCCCCAACGCCATCGCCCGCAGCCTGCGCGCCCGGCGCACCCGCATCCTGGGCTTCGTCCTGCCGGACAGCGCCAACCCCTACTTCGCCGCCCTGGCCCACGCCATCGAGGAGGCGGCGGCGGCTCGCGGCTACCAGGTCATCATGGCCAACGCCGCCGAGCGCCCCGAGCGGGAGGCGGCGCACATCGAGGCGCTGCTGCGGCTCCAGGTGGACGGCCTGTTCTGGATTCCCGCCGACCTGCGCCGGGCGTCGCGGGTGTCCCCCCGCCCGGACGTGCCGACGGTGCAGATCGACCGCACCCTGGACGTCTTCCCCCCCCGGGGCGGTGCGGACGGGGCCGCCGGCAAGGGGGCCGTGTTCGACGTGGTCACCGCGGACAACCTCGCCGGCGGGCGCCTGGCGACCGACCACCTGCTGGCGCTCGGCCACCGGCGCCTGGCCTGCCTCGCCGGCCCGGCCGGACACCGTCACGCCCAGGCCCGGTTGCAGGGCTTCAAGGAGGCCCTGCGGACGGCCGGGGCCGGGTCAGGCGCCGGCGAGCTGATCGGGCACGGGGAGTTCGACTACGCGTCGGGCGCGGCCGTCGCCGGCGGCTGGTGCGCCCTGCCGCCCGACGCGCGCCCGACGGGGATCGTCTGCGGGAACGACGCGATGGCCATCGGCGCCCTGGCGGCGCTCGCCGCGGCCGGGCTGCGCGTCCCCGGGGACGTCTCCGTCACGGGGTACGACGACCTGCCCCAGGCCCCGTACACCG
>DATLLM010000199.1:0-5360 GCA_035537855.1 Chloroflexota bacterium
AGGACGCCCATCGCCCCACAGCCCAGGTCGGCGCAGGCCCACCCCGGCCGGACGTCCACCGCATCGAACAGGGCCTCCGCCGCCGGCTCCCAGACGCGCGCCTGGAGCCGCAAGCGGTCGCCCTCCGCGTCGCTCTGGAGGAGGTAGGCCCCACCGCCCGCCCCCCCGCGCGGGGCCTCCGCCTCGTTCGTCCCGGTCATAGCCTCCCCGTCGGCGCCGGGCCGTCCGGCCCGGTCACATCCAGCATCCCCGTTCCCGCCGGCGGGCGCACCTGTCTGCGGTGGGGAGTCGGCGGCGCCGCCCCGGTCGCGCGCGACCCGGCGGGGCCGGTGGGTCCGTCCGGCCCCTGCTGTACAGTGTTGCGGGCCGATCGGGCGGCGCTCGGAGCGTGGGGCGGCGGCTGCTCGTTGCTTGCGGCGAACGCCCCCGCTGCGCACGGAGGAAGACGAATGGCTGCATCTGTCACCGGTGTCCCCGTAGCCACCCCAAGCGTCGGGGCCGCGACGCAGCGGTTCCTGACCCTGGTGTACCTGGTGATGGCCGTGGGCATGGCGGTCACGGCGGCGGTGTCGGGCAGCGTCAGCAGCAATCCGGAGATGGTCCGCCGGATCCTGTTCGACCCCTGGTTCACCTGGGGGCTGTTCTTCGTCCAGCTGGCCCTGGTGGCCTTCCTGAGCGCCGCCGTCATGCGGATGGCCCCCGGGGTCGCGTTCCTGGTCTTTCTCGCCTACGCCGCGCTGACCGGCGTCAGCCTGTCGGCGATCTTCCTCTTCTACAGCCAGGAGACGATCACCTCCGCCTTCGTCGTCGCGGCGGGGATGTTTCTGCTCAGCAGCCTGGCGGGCCTGCTCATCCGCCGCGATCTGAGCGGGGGGGCGCAGTTCGTGCTGATGATTCTGCTGGGCTGGATGTTCGCCTACTTCATCTCCTGGTTCTTCCCGGCCGGATCGTTGATCGGCCAGACGACGACCGCCGTCGGGATCCTGCTCTTCGCCGGCCTGACGGTGTGGGACACGCAGCGGCTGAAGCAGCTCGCGGCCGAGCTGGCGGGCCGGCAGGGGATGGGGGGGATGGTCGTGCTCGGGGCCCTGACGCTCTACCTGGACTTCATCAACCTGTTCCTGCTGCTCCTGCGGCGCTCGAGCCGCTAGGGCCGCCGGCCGGCTACCCCGACCCCCCGCGCGCAGCCCGCGACGGCCCTCGTGGGCACGGCCGATCCCCTTCCGGACGCGCGCTCCGTGCCACGGTATCAACCCGGCGGCGCCAAGTGCGCCAGGTGCGGCCGGGAGGGCATCGAGCGGAGCGGCGCCCGGGGCGGGGGCGACTCGCCCCGGGGCGGCGCGCTGAGAGCGCCTCCCAATGCGGGGGCTGGGGACCTCGTCCCCGGGAAGCGACGCTCTACTCTCCCCCACCCGGGTGGGGCACGCTTAGAGCTCGCCCGCCTTGGCGTAGCGGTAGAAGAAAGGCCCCAGACCGCCCTGCAGCGCCGGGAACATGACGCCGGTGAGGTGGTCCTCCAGGGCGCGGGCCTGGTCGAGGCCGCCGACGGAGACCGGCTCGTAGCCGGCGTCGCGGATGAGCTGTTCCGCCGCGGCGCGGGCGCCCTCCTCGGCCGCGTAGAGCTGGCTCGGCCGGGCCCGCTGCGCGTCGAGCTGGTCGTAGAGCGCGGCGAAGTTGGTGTTGAACGCCTTGGCCACGGGGCCGCCGACGCGCGCTTTGACCTCGTGGGCGAGCGACGGGTACGCCTCGTCCCGCCCGCCGAAGGCGTTCGTCGCGTCGAGCACGACCTGACCGGTGAGCCCGGTGACCGTGCCGAGCGCGTCCGCGATGGCGTCGGAGGGGACGGCGATCAGGACGACCTCGGCCGCGGCGACGTCGCCGCCCGCCCGGCCGATGCGCGTCACCGTGTGCCCGGCCTGCTCCCAGCGGCGGGCGAGGCCGCCGCCGACGTTGCCCTTGCCGATGACCGCGATGTCCACTGGGGATGCTTCCTCTCGTGGGCCAGGGGTCGGGGGCCGGCCGTCCGGGGCCACCCCCGCGCCGGCAATTGTATCTTCCATGGAATATACTGTCAAGGAATGCATCTGGCGGGCGCCGCGCCCGCCGCGAGAGGAGCTGCGCGTGCCCGCACCGGCCCGACCGAGCGCCCCGGCGTCCCCGACCCCGCCGCGCCGTATCCGGTGGCTGAGCGACCTGATCCGCCTGGAGATCGTGCTCTGGGACCGGGTCGACGCCCGCCTCAAGCGGGACCACGCCCTGCCGCTGGCGTCCTTCGAGGCCCTGGCGGCGCTCGCGCAGGCGCCCGGTGGCGGCGGCCTCCGGGTCGGCGACCTCGCCCGCGCGCTGCGGATCACGGTGGGCGGCGCCAGCAAGCTCGTCGACCGCGTCGCGGCGGCGGGGCTGCTCCGCCGGGAAGCGGACGGGGAGGACCGTCGCGCCAGCCGCCTCGTCCTCACGCCCGCCGGCGCGCACCGGTTCGCCGCCGCGAGCGCGACCTACGACGCCGAGATGGCGACCGTGCTGGACGCCGCGCTCGGCGCCGACGACCAGCGCCACCTGCACACGCTCGTCGTGCGCCTGCTGGCCACGACCGATGCGGCTCCGCCCTGACGGCAGCCTCGCCGCCGGCGAGCCGCCCCCCGCCCGGCGGGCGGGGGGCGCGCTGCGCGCATGCTGGCGGCCGCACAGCTCCAGACCCGGGCGCGCTTCGGCGCCCGGGCGGCGGGCTCGGCTACACTCCGGGACGCGCCGGAGCCCCCGGAGCCCGCGGGGAACGCGGCCGGCGGGTCGAGCGAGAGGAGCCGGCCGCCTGAGCGCGCGCGTCCGCATCTGGTGTCTGCGCCACGCCGAGTCCGAGGCGAACGCCGGGACGCCGGGGGCGGGAGACGACAGCCGTCTGACCGAGCGGGGGCGCCGCCAGGCCCGCGCGGCCGCGCAGGCGCTCGCCGCCGAGCCGGTCGCCCGGATCTACGCCAGCCCCGCCCTGCGGGCGCGGCAGACCGCCGCCCTCCTGGCGACCACGCCGGGGCCACCGGTCACGGTCCTGCCGGAGCTGGTCGAGGTGGCGTGCACCGCCGACGACCTGCGCGCCTGGGTGGTCGAGCAGGACCTCGGCCGGCGCGCGGCCGACGGCGAGTCGGGCCACCAGGTCGTCGCTCGCGTGGGGGCGGCCCTCCGGCGGATCGCCCGCGCCCACCCCGGCGAGACCGTCGTGGTGGTCGGGCACGTGGCCAGCCTCACGGTCGCCCTGGGCCGGCTCTGCCGCCTCGGGGCGCGGGTCTGGGGGACGCCCCTGCCGCACGCGCAGCCGTTCCGAATCGAGCGCGACGGGCCCGGCTGGCGCTGCCCGGCCTGGCCGGCCGCCGCGCCGTCCGGCACGCCGTAGGGGCCCCGGCCGCCGGCGGCGGCGCCCGAGGCGCCGCCGGCGGCCGGGCCTCACTTCCTGGCCTGGGTCTGGGCGACGTAGGCGTCGTGGACGCCCTGCAGCTCCCGCTCGGCGGCGGCCATGGCGTCCTTGATCCCGGCCTTCTGCTCGTAGAGCTGCAGCATGGTGCGGTCGAGGATCTGGCGCATCTCGTCGCCGCTGGGGATGGCCGGCCAGACGTCGCAGTAGGGGAACATGTCCGCGAACGCTTTCACCACCGGCTCCTGGGCCACGAAGCGCTGGAGGGCGGGCGCCTCCCGCGCCGACTTGGTCACCGGCAGCCCCAGGTCGGCCATGACGTGCGCCGCCTGGGCCTCGTCCGAGAGCGCGCCGACGGCGGCCTGGGTGGCCGCCCGCTGCTTCGCCGGGTCGGGATTCTTGAACACGATCGTGCTGTAGAGCGTCCCCCAGTGGTAGGGGGTGGGCTTCTGGGGGCCCCGCGGCCAGAGCGCGGCGCCGAAGCGGGTCACCCCCGCCTTGCGCATGTCCGGAACGCGGTAGGGCCCCTGCGGCTCGAACACCGTCTGCCCCTTGATCATCAGCTCGCCGGCGCTCTTCTGGTTGTTGCCGATGGGCATCAGCCCCAGCCCGTAGGTGTACTTCTGGAGGAACTCGACCCCGGCGAGGTTCTCCGGCTGGGTGAAGCTGACCTTCGTCTGGTCCTTGCTCAGCCAGCTGACGCCGTTGCTGCCGGCCATCAGCTGCCAGGTGCTGCTGCGCCAGCCGACGGACATCCCCCACACGTCCGGGGGGCGGGCCGCCCGCTTGGACAGCTCCTCGAAGTCGGCCCAGGTCCAGGTGGGGGCGGGGGGCGCGACGCCCGCCTTCTCCAGCTGGTCCGGGGCGTACATCATGGCCTGCTGGGAGATCTGGAACGGGATGGCCACGGTGTTGCCCATCCACCGCACGCCCTCCAGGAAGGCCGGGGGGATGTTGGCGCGGGCGCGGCCCCAGGCGGTGACGCCCTTGAGCTCTTGCTCCACGTCCACCATGGCCCCCTTGAGGAAGAGCTGGGCGGCGTAGTACGGGTAGTCGATCAGGAAGCCGGGCGGCGTCCCGGCGGCGACGGCGGCGACCACCTTGGCCATCCCCGCCCCGCTGGCCTCGTTGTAGGTGATCGTGAACGCCCCGCCGCTGGCCCGCTCGGCGACGGCCAGGGCGTCCGCCCGCGCCTTGCCGGTGGGGTGCGTGTCCGGCAGCGTGTACCAGAATTCGATCGGCACCGGCGCCCCGGTCCCGGACGGCGCCACCGCCCCGCCGCCGTCGCGGGCGACGCCGCAGGCGGCCAGCAGCCCGGCGCCGAGCGCGCCGGCCGCCCCGCGCAGCAGGGAGGCTCGCGTCTGCCGGCCCCCCGTTCCCTCCGCGTTCTCGTGCTCTGCAGTCATCGTCGCCATCCTCCGCGGGAGCCCCTCCCGCCTCCGCCGGGGGCGCCGGTCGCTCCGCCCCCGGGATGCCCCACTCCGAGCCGACCCGCTCGCCGCTCGGCTTCGCCCGGCGCTCGACCGGCCGGGTGCCCTGTGCTCGTGCGCTCGCTCTCGACCGCCTTGCCCTCCTTCGCCGTTCGTTCGCCGTCCTCCCCGCTCACGACCGGGTGCGGTCGCGGAGGGGCAGGCCCCGGATGTCGCACCGTCCGCTGAACGCCGGCTCCGGTGCGGCGTAGGAGGCGCAGGCGAGGCCCGGGTGCCCCTCGCGCATGTCCCGGCCCGGTAGGCGCACAGCAGGGCGCCCCGGCGCCCGTCCGCGCTCCGGCCGGCTCACCGCGGCGCCCTCCGTCTGCTCCCGCACCCGCAGCTCCCCGGCGACGACCGTGCTGCCGGCCACCAGGCCGCCGCCCGGCGCCGGCGCCGGCCGGGCCTCTGCCGGCAGCATACTACCGCTCCCGGCACCGTCAAGGGATACCCGTCGGGGCGCCACCTGGCGCCGCCGGGGCGGGGGG
>DATLLM010000200.1:0-5277 GCA_035537855.1 Chloroflexota bacterium
TCTCTGCGGTTCCCACCGCGTCCGGGGCCCCGCCCCCCTCCGGCGTCCGCCGGCGCGCCCGCTGCCCCCGGGCCAGCTCGGTGGCCAGGGCGTCGAGAGGCTGCGCCCAGAAGCGGCGGTAGCGGTCGAGCCAGCGGTCGACCTCCTGGAAGGGACCGGGCGCGACGGCGTAGAGGCGCCGCGCGCCCTGCGCCCGGACGGCGACGAAGCCGCTGTCGCGCAGGACGCGCAGGTGCATCGACACCGCCGGCTGGGTGATGCCGAACTCCCCCTGCACGACCGCGCCGACCTCGCCCGCGGCCCGCTCGCCGTCGGCGAGGAGCTCCAGGATGCGCCGCCTGACGGGGTCGCCGAGCACGTCGAACGCGTGCACGCCGCCACTATATCAGCACGGATTTATATTACGCAAGCGTGAAGCGCTCCGGCCCGGCCCGGGTCAGGCCGGCAGAGCCGCTTCGAGGGCCTCGACCACCTCGGCCGCTTCGGGATCGACCTTGGGCCGGAATCGGGCCACCACCTCGCCTTCCGGCGAGACGAGGAACTTCTCGAAATTCCAGCGCACATCCCCCGCCTCCCCGGCGGCGTCCGGCGTCGCCGACAGCTGCCGGTACAGGGGGTGCTGCCGGGCGCCGTTGACCTCGATCTTCTCCGTCATCGGGAAGGTCACGCCGTAGGTGGTCGAGCAGAAGGTGGCGATCTCCTGCGGCGTCCCCGGCTCCTCGGCGGCGAACTGGTTGCAGGGTACGCCCAGGACGGTGAAGCCCCTGTCCGCGTAGCGCTCCTGGAGGCGCTCCAGGCCGGCGTACTGCGGCGTCAGCCCGCAGCGGGAGGCGACGTTCACCACCAGGGTCGCCTTCCCCTTGAAGCGGGACAGGTCGAGGGGCTTGCCGCTCAGCGCGCGGATTTTCGTGTCGTAGACGGTCATCGTGCTCTCCTCCCGGCGTCCGCCACGGGACGGCCGGCGGGCCCCCCGCGGGGCGGGCGCCCGGTCTCGGGCCGCGGCGTTCTCGTTGGTCGGTCTCTCGCCCCGGTCTCTCGATGGTACCGTCCCCCGTCAGGGGCGGGGCCCGGCGCCGTCCACCACCCGGCGCACGGCCGCGACCAGATCGTCGACGTCGAACGGTTTGGCGACGACGGCGGTGATGTCCCCCCGCACGGCGGCGGCGCGCACGTCCTCGTGCCCCGGATCGACGGTGGTCAGGATCACCGGGGGCAGGGGCGGGGCGACGGACGCCCGCCACAGGGTGATCAGCTCGAGGCCGGAGATCCCCGGCAGGTGCAGGTCGAGGACGAGCACGTCCACCTGCACGTGGCGCGCCACCTCGCGCGCCGCGGCGGCGTCGTGCACCACAGTGGCCCCCCAGCCGGGGACGTCGTTGAGCATCGTACGCAGCAGCTCGGCGACGGCCGGATCGTCCTCGACGACCAGGGCGGTGAGCGTCCGGTCGCTGTCCGCCCCCTCGAACTGGGGCCCCGGCGGCGCGTCTGGCGGCGTCTCGGACACGATGAACCCCCGGCGGCGGGAGTGCGCCGCCCGGCGTTCGCGCCGCCGCCCGACCGCACGGGATCGGCTACGGGCCGGCGCCGGGTGCGCCTGAGGCCAGCCATAAGGCAGGATCGGGGCCGCCGGCCTGTGCCGGCCTGCGCCGTCCCGCGCCGCCTTGGGCTGACGGCACGAAATGCACCGGCCCGGCTCTGTGCAAGCCCTCCCTGGTGTCGCCCCCGAGCGATGCCGTAGGCTCAAGGCACAGGAGGAGTCCATGCGAAACGAGACCGACGCGCCCGTGCGGCGCAGCGAGGTGGCCACCCGGCGCACGGTGCTCGGGGCCGGCGGCGCGGCGGCGTCCGGGCTGCTGCTGGCCGCCTGCGGCGGGCAGGCCGCATCGCCGGCGGCGCCGGCGGAGAAGGTGACCGGCAAGGTGACCTTCTTCTCCGTCTACGCCTCAGGCAAGAACTTCGACGGCCAGGTGGCGGCGTTCAAGCGCTTCAACGACCAGTTCAAGCAGCAGGGGCTCGAGGTCGAGGTGCGCCCCGGCCCCGGCGTCTACGCCAAGCAGCGCGAGCAGATCCTGCTCGAGCACACCGCCGGCACCCCGTCCGACCTGTACGAGAACGGCTGGGGCGCCTGGACGGACATGGTCGACGGCGGCGTGCTGGAGGACCTCGGTCCGTTCACCAAGCGGGACAAGATCGACCCGCCGGCCACGTTTCTGGCCAACATGATCGAGGCCTGGACGCACAACGGCAAGCTCTACGCGCTGCCCATGTCCGTCTCGACGGACGTGGTGGGCTACAACAAGGACATGTTCGACGCCGCCGGGGTCAAGGTGCCGCCGGTCAACCTGGAGGACAAGGCCTGGACGATGGAGGCCTTCCTCGACACCGCCCAGAAGCTGACTCGCGGCACCGACCAGTACGGCTTCTCCGGCAGCCTCAACCGCGCCGACCCGGTGGGCACCACCGAGGGCACCTACTTCGGCCAGGCCCCCTGGGACGAGGCCAAGAAGAAGTGCATGATGAACACCCCCAACTTCATCAAGGGGCTGCAGTTCTTCCTGGACGTCAAGGACAAGTACCGCGTCCAGCCGGACGCCGACCGGGCCAAGGAGCTCGCCGGGCCGCAGAACGTCCCCCTCTTCCTCACCGGCAAGGTGGCGATGCACGCCGTCGGCGGCGAGGTCATCGGCCAGACCGTGCCCTTCAAGTGGGCCCTGGGCAGCATCCCCTCCACCGGCGCGGCGAAGAACATGTCCGGGCGCCACTGGTCGCAAGGGCTGCACCTGGACGCCGGGAGCAAGGCCAAGGAGGGCGCCTGGCGCGTCTACCGCTGGCTGATGGAGCCGGCCAACAACGTGGAGTACACCATCCCCTTCGGCCAGCCGGTGACCGCCCTCAAAGCGGCCCAGGACGCCCTGCAGCAGCGCTGGACGCAGGAGACCGGCGTCGACGGCAAGGCCTACGCCCTGACCGCTTCCGTCTCCCTCCCTTCCGGCGGCGGGATGCTGAAGTACGGCACCTGGCAGAAAGTGCTCGACCAGCTTACCCCGCTGTTCACGGACATGCGCGAGGGGCGCATGACGGTCAAGGACTACGCCGACCGCGCCACGGTCATCGTCGACCGCGACCTCGTGCCCCAGAAGTAGCCCCCTCCGCCGGGTATCATCGCCCCCATTCGAGTGACAGCCACCGGGGGACCGCGGCCGGCGCTGCCCGCCACCGCCGTCCCCCGACCGGCCGTCCGGGGAGAGGTGCCAGGTGGAGATCAGGGACATCCGCGCCGCCGCGATCGACCTCAGCGTGCGGCCCAAGACGCCGTCGCGCGTCCCCCGCCAGCAGGTGGAGGGCTTCGGCAGCCCGATGGCCCGCTACGCCGACCTGCCCCGGTCGAGCTGGTCCAACCCCTGGCACCGCACCGCCTGCGTCGTCACGGCCGCCGACGGCACGTTCGGCGTCGGGCTGACCAACCACGGCGGCCCGGTCGAGCAGATCGTCAACGCCCACTTCGCCCCCGCCTTGCGCGGGATGGACTGCATGGCCACCGAGAAAGCCTGGGACGTGATGCGCCGCATCTCCGCCCAGTACGGCACCGCCGGTCTGGCCAGCTACGCCGTCAGCGCCGTCGACAACGCCCTCTGGGACCTCAAGGGCAAGCTGCTCGGCCGCCCCGTGTACGAGCTGCTCGGCGGCCCCCAGAAGCAGAGCATCCCCTGCTACGCCAGCAACACCGACCTCTCCTACGGCACCGAGCACAGCGTCGCCTGGTTCCTCGAGCTGGGCTTCAAGGCGATCAAGCTCTTCCTGCGCCACGGCCCCGAGTCCGGCGTCGAGGGCATCCGCCAGAGCGAGGAGCTGGTCGCCCGCACCCGCGAGCAGGTCGGCCCGGACGTCGAGCTGATGGTCGACGCCTGGATGTCACTCAACGTGGAGTACGTCGTCCGCTTGATGGACGCCCTCCGCCCTTACCGCGTGAAGTGGCTCGAGGACTACCTCTTGCCGGAGGACACGGAGAGCTACATCAAGGTCCGTCAGCGCCTCCCCGGGGTGACCCTGGCCACCGGCGAGCACTGGTACACCATCCACCCCTTCGCCCTGGCCGCGAGTCAGGGCCTGGTGGACATCTTCCAGCCGGACGTCGCCTGGGTCGGGGGGATCACCGCCTCGGTGCGCATCTGCCACCTCGCCGAGGCCCACGGCCAGACGGTGATCGGCCACGCCGGGATGAACTACCCCTACGGCCAGCACCTGGCCATGGCCATGCCGGTCATCCCCATGGGCGAGCGCTCCGAGGGCGTCGCCCCTCCCGGCGTCCCCCTCGAGGAGCTGGTCGCCCTGCCGGGCACGGTGGCGATCAAGGACGGGCACGTCCGCCCCACCGACGCCCCCGGGTTCGGGATCGAGGTGACCCGGGAGTGGCTGGAGAGCCGCGCCCTCTGAATCCGGCTCCTCGCGCGGGGATCAGGAGCGGGAGCGCCCGTAGAGCACGAGGTCCCCTGTGCGCGCGGTAGCGTTGTGGGGAGCCCGCGGACATGGGGCCGCGGGCCGCGCCGTCTACGTCTGAGAAGGCGTGGGCGCGGGCGGGCCCTCCCGCTCTGCCCGGGCACCTGGGTACCCACTGGTGGGTGCGGTGCGGTTCTGGGGCTGTGCCCGGGCGCGTAAACCGCCCGCCGGTGGGTGCGGGATGATCCGCTGGCCCTGCCCGGGCGCCCGGACCGCCGGGACGCCGTCGTCAGCGACCGCGGGTTCTGCGGCCTGGCCGCGGCCGCGGAACGCCGCGCGGGCGGCGAGCCCGATTCTCGCGGCCCCCCGGCGGCGGTCTGACCGAACCCGCCACCGCGCGCAGAGTCGTCCTCGTGCTCTTTGGGCGCCGCCTCGCCCGCCGCCGGTCCCTGCGGCGCCTGGGTTGGCGGACATTTAACGTCGCGCTGACCGGGCGTTATTCCGGCGGGCCTAGGCTCGAATCGTCAACCCGCGAGAGGCGTCGAGGAGCGAGAGGCCATGCCCGTCACCATCTTGATCGCCGAGGACGAAGCCAGCATCGTCGACCTGGCCAGCCTGTACCTGACCAGGGAGGGCTTCACCGTCCACGCCGCGCGGGACGGGGAGGAAGCGCTCGAGCTGGCGCGGCGCGTCCAGCCGGACCTGGTCGTGCTCGACCTGATGATGCCCCGGGTGGACGGCTGGGAGGTCTGCCGCCGGCTGCGCAAGGAGAGCAACGTCCCGGTCATCATGCTCACCGCCCGCACGGACGACGTGGACAAGATCGTGGGCCTGGAGCTG
>DATLLM010000201.1:0-2561 GCA_035537855.1 Chloroflexota bacterium
ACCCGGACGCCTGGGTGCGGCGGCTCGTCCCCGCCGGCGCGGCGCGCGGGGGCTTCGTGGCCTTCCCCAACGCCAGTCCCGACCGGGTCATGCCGGCCTGGACGGCCGCGGCGCCGGTCGCCCCTCTGGCCGCGCCCCAGATCGACGGGTACGAGATCCGGACCGACGACGGACGACGCGAGCTGCACCTGCGGGCGACCTCTCCCCGCGGCGCGCCCAACCTCTACCTGGAGGTGACCACGCCGGGCGAAGTCGTGGGCGCGACGCTCGACGGCGCGCCGCTCGACCTGAGCGCCTGGCCGGCCGCGCAGCGCTCCCGCTTCCGCCTGGCCTACCACGCCGCGCCGGCCGACGGCGTACGGGTCGGCCTCAGCTTCGCCGCCCCAGGGCCGGTGCGCGTTCGCCTGGAGGATCGCTCCAACGGGCTGCCGGAGCTCCCCGGCGTGCCCGCCGTCCGGCGGCCGGACGGCACTATGCCGGCGCCGTTCGAGCTGGCCGACCCGACCGTCGTCACCCGGACGCTGGTGCTCACCGGCTGATCCCAGCCCGTGGCGGCGCGCCCGCGCCTCGACCCCCGCCCGGCCCTCGGCGATCCCAGACGGGTCGGGCGGGCGCCCTGACCCGCCCGGCCCGGTCCTGGTGGCGACGGAGCCGGGGGACGCGCACACCCACACCGCCTGGCGCCTCTCCCGGCTGCCCCGCGGCTGGTGACCGGCTCCGGCACGATCTGGACACCGTCGCTTCCGGTACCTGTTCAGCCGGCACTACGGTGTCGACCCCCACAGCGTGCACGCCTGAATCCTCGGGGAGCACAGGGACAGCGACGTCCGGGCGTGGTCGCTAGCCGGGGCCGGCCGCCGTCCGCGCCATCGAGAAATCCCCGATCGCTTCCGCCCGCGTCATCGGGGCCGGGGGCCCGAGGACGCGGGCGGCCCGCTGGCGGCACCGGCCACATAGGGCCGCCCCGGCTCGGGGAGGTGCCGCGCCGGCGGCGGTTCCAGTTCGGTGGTCGCCGGGGACCGGCACCGGACGGCGACCCCGTGCCTCCGCGACCGATCCCGCGCCCCCACCGCTCGCGGCGTCGCTCCGTGGGCGTTTACCCGGCCTTGACACTCCGTAACGCCGCCGGCAACTCGGCTGCGACATGCTCCCGGTGCGCGCGCCACCGGACGGGTGGCGCGGCCGGCAGTCCGGGCGGGCGCCTACCCCGTTACCGGTCATCCGCACCCGTCGCGAGCGGGAGGAGGACGGTGTCCGATCCCAGAGCACGCCTTCTCGCCGCCCACGCCGCCCACGCCGGCGGCGACGTGATGGGCGTCGTCCTCGACCCGCAGAGTGGCGCCGGCCGCTTCTTCCGCTTGGGCCAGGACACGGCACGGCTCTACCTGGGGTTGCGCCTGCTCCTGGGCCGCCAGCGGCTCCGCGCCCGCCGGGGGGAGCGGACCGCCCCGGCCAGGCTCCGGACGAGCCGGGCCCTGCGGGACGCCCGGGAGGGGATGGTGGCCGTCCCCGCGCAGGGGAGCCCGCCGATCACCATCGCCCACCCGGCCTATCGGACTCGGAGCGGAATCCGGAACGGTGCAACGCACCGCGCGCACGGGAGGAGGGTGAGATGACCGAAACGGCAAGGATTGGTCGGCCGGTACCGGACGTGGTGGCGGAGGCGTACATGCGCGGCGAGCCGCAGCCGCGGCGGGTGTCGCCGGCGTCGTTCCGCGGCCGCTGGCTGGTGCTCTTCTTCTACCCCCGGGACTTCAGCCGCGTCTGCCCCACGGAGCTGCAGGCCTTCGCCCGCCTCTACCCGGACTTCGTCCGGGAGCAGGCGACCGTGGTGGGAGTGAGCACCGACAGCTACGACGCCCACAAGGCCTGGTTCGAGACCGACTCGCGCCTGGCCGAGGTCGCCTACCCGGTGGTGGCCGACAGCACCCACGAGATGAGCGCGGCCTTCGGCGTCCTGCAGGAGGACGGCTCGGCCCTGCGGGGCACCTTCATCGTCGACCCCGAGGGGCTCGTGCGCGCCGTCCACCTCAACGACCCGGACGTCGGGCGCAACGTGCAGGAGACCCTGCGCCTGCTGCGGGCGCTGCGCACCGGCGAGTTGTGCCCGGAGGGCTGGACGCCGGGGCAGGCCACCCTGAGCCCCCACCCCACTCCCGTCACCGCGCCCGACCCCGGCCGCACCGGCTGGCTGCCGGGGGTCCCCGGGTGACGGGCGGCGCGGACCACCCCGACTCCCTCACCGGGCGGGCGCTCGACGCGATCGTGGGCGCGCCGCAGAGGGCCCTGATCTTCACCCGCACGACCTGCCCCGCCTGCGGCGCGTACCAGGAAGAAATCGCGGCCCTCCGGGCGCAGGGGCGCCTGGGCGGGCTCGCCATGGGCGTGCTGCGGCTCGACCGGCCCGGGGCGAGCCGGTTCAAGCGGGAGAACCGCTGGCTGACCGAGCTGCGGTACCTGCCGTACACGGTGCTCTACCGTCGGGGGCAGCGGATCGACGCCTTCGCCGCCTCCCGCGGCGCCTACCTCCTGGAGCGAGTCGCGGCCGCCTTCGGGCCGGC
>DATLLM010000202.1:0-7074 GCA_035537855.1 Chloroflexota bacterium
CGACCCCCGATCGCGGGGCGCGGCCGGGGCGGCCGGCCGGCCGGGCCTTCGTTCGCTCGTTCCGGATCGGCGGGATCGGCCTGCGGGTGGACACCCGCGTGCTCGGCCTCGGCGTGTCCGGTCTGCTGCTCGTGCTGCTCGTCGGCGCCTGGGGGATGACGCTGGGCAAGGTGGTCATCCCGGTCGACGCGGTGATTCGCTCGGTGGCCGGGATGGGGCCGCGGGAGACGGACTTCATCGTCCTCACCCTGCGCTTCCCGCGGGTGCTGACCGCCGCCTTGATCGGGGCGATGCTGGGCATGGCCGGAGGCATCTTCCAGGGATTGGTGCGCAACCCCCTGGTCTCTCCGGACGTGATCGGGATCAACGCCGGCGCCGGGCTGGCCGCCGTGGCCTGGATCGTCACCGGGCAGAATCAGGCCTACCTCCCGGCGGTGGCCTTCGCCGGCGCCGTGCTGGCGGCGGCGGCCGTCTACGTGCTGAGCTGGACGGGGCACCTGGCCGGCTCGCGCCTGGTGCTGGTGGGCATCGGGGTCAACGCCCTGCTCGCCGCCGCGACCACCTTCCTGATCGTCCGCTACCCCATCGACCGGGTCAGCTCGGCCGTCCTCTGGCAGGCCGGCACCGTCTACGGCGCCGACTGGAACGACGTCCGCCTGCTGGGCATCGTCCTCGCCGTGCTCGCCCCGGTGGCCATCGGGTTGATGTGGTCGCTGCGCGTGCTGCAGCTGGGCGACACCACCGCCCGCACCCTCGGATTGCCCCTGGAGCGCACCCGCCTCGCCCTGGCGGTGGTGGGCTGCGCGCTCTGCGCCACCGCCGTCTCCATCGGGGGCACCATCGGGTTCGTCGCCTTCCTGGTGCCCCACCTGGCGCGGATGCTGGCCGGCCCGATGACCGGGGGCGTGATGCTCCTCACCGCCGTGCTCGGCGCGCTCCTGCTCCTGGGGGCGGACCTGGTGGGGCAGCACGCCCTGCCGGTGGCCCTGCCGGTGGGAGTGGTCACCGCCGCCCTCGGCGCGCCCTTCTTCCTCTTCCTCCTCTACCGCACCAACGCCCGGCTCTGAAGCGGCTCCGGGGCGGCGCCCGAACGCCCATCCGTACGCGCCGCCACCGGTCAGACCGCGCCCCCGCACCAGCCCCGCACCGACGACGACAGGGAGAAGCATGACGCCGACGCCGCACACCGACCCCGCCGGCCCGGGCCCCGACCCGCGGGCGGCCGCCGCCCGCCACCGCCGCCGGCGGTTCCTGCCGCTGGCGGCGGCCGTCCCCGCCGTGCTCGTCCTGGCCGCCTGCGGCCAGGGGGCGGCCGAGAGCAACACCCCGCCGCCGGCGGCCGCCACCGGGGCGGCCGCCGTCTCCGGCGCGGCCGGCGCGGGCGCCCCGGCCGCCGGCGGCGCGCTGCGCCTGGTGCCCCTGCCGCCGGGCCAGCTCGGCGCCCCGGCGGTGCCGGCCCCGGCCGCCTCCACCGCTCCCGGCGCCGTGCCCCACGACCCGGCGGTGGCCGTCTACAACGCCTACGGCACGGACGCCGCACCCGGCGTCTTCCCGCGCACGGTGCGCCACGGCACCGGGACGACCGAGCTGCCCCGGGCGCCCCAGCGCGTGCTGCCCCTGGACAGCGGCGAGCTGGACAGCGTGGTGCAGCTGGGGGTCAAGCCCATCGGCTACCTCGACCACGACCCCCGGCTGATGCCGGACTACCTGGTCGAGGCCCTCAAGGGGCTGCCCACCGTCGGCACGCTGGCCGAGCCGAACCTGGAGGCGATCGCCGCGCTCGCGCCCGACCTGATGCTGACCAGCAAGATTCGCCACGAGCAGCTGGCCGACCGGCTGAAAGCGATCGGGCCGACCGTCTTCGGCGAGCGCACCGGCGTGGTCTGGAAGCAGAACTTCGCCCTCCACGCCCGGGCGATGGGCCGCGAGGCGCAGGCCGACGCCACGGTGAAGGAGTACGAGGCCCGAGTCAAGGCCCTCAACGCCGCCCTGCCCAGTCCCCGCCCGACCGTCTCCGTCGTGCGGGTCACGGCGACCAACCTGCGCTACTACCAGCGGGCGAACTACAGCGGGACGATCCTCAACGACCTCGGCTTCCCCCGTCCGGCGGCCCAGAACGTGGACGACTTCGCCCTGCTCAACCAGAGCCTGGAGACCCTCGGCCCGATGGGCGACGCGGACGTGATCGTGGTCTGCCCGACCGAAGGCGAGCAGATGGGCCTGCTGCGCGAGATGCGCAACAGCGGCCTGTGGCAGAACCTGGGCGCGGTCAAGCAGGGGCGCGTGCTGATGGCCCTGGACGACGTCTGGATGGCCGGCATCGGCTACCGTTCGGCCGGGGTCATCCTGGAGGACATCGCCAGATTCTTCAAGGTCCAGGGGGCGCGAGGGTGAGCCCGTCCGGCCCGGCCCGGGATCGGGTCGCCGCCCCGGTGGGGGAGCGCCGGCGGTGACCGCGCCGCCGCGCCCCGCCGCAGCGGGGACCGACGGGGCCGCGCCCGGCGCCGGCCGCCTGCGCGCCGACCGCGTCTCCCTCGGCTACGGGCGGCTGCCGGTGCTGGACGGGCTCTCGTTCGACGTCCCTCCGGGGCAGGTGACCTCCATCATCGGCCCCAACGGCTGCGGCAAGTCCACCCTGCTGCGGGCCCTGGTGCGCCTGCTCAAGCCGCGGGGGGGCGCCGTTCTGCTCGACGGCCAGTCCATCCACCGCCTGTCGACCAAGGCCGTCGCCCGCGAGCTGGGACTCCTGCCGCAGCAGTCGCTCCTGCCCGAGGCGGTGACGGTCGAGGACCTGGTGCGGCGCGGGCGCTACCCCCACCTGGGCGTCTTCCAGACCCCGTCCCGCGAGGACGAGGTGATCGTGCAGCGGGCGATGGCGATGGCCGGGGTGACCGAGCTGGGCGCCCGCGCGGTGGACGAGCTCTCCGGCGGCCAGCGCCAGCGGGCCTGGATCGCCATGACGCTGGCCCAGGAGACGCCGATCCTGCTCCTGGACGAGCCGACGACGTTCCTCGACGTCGCCCACCAGCACGAGGTGATGAGCCTGGTGCAGCGCCTCAACCGGGAGGACGGGCGCACGGTGGTGCTCGTGCTGCACGACGTCAACGCCGCGGCCGCCGTCAGCCAGCACATCGTCGCCATGCGAGACGGGGTCATCGTCGCCGCCGGGCCGCCCCGGGAGACCCTGACCCCTGAGGTGCTCGAGCAGGTCTTCGGCGTCGCCTGCGACGTCGTCCGCCACCCGGACACCGGGCAGCCGGTGAGTGTGCCCCGGGGGCGTCCCCTCCAGGCGCCCGGCGCGGGGCCGGGCGCGGGGCCCGAAGCGGCGCCGGCCCTGCGCACGGAGGCCCTCTGCGGCGGCTACGGCGCGCGCGCCGTCTTGCAGGACGTCAGCGTCGTCTTCCCCCCCGGCCGGATCAGCGCCATCGTCGGCCCCAACGCCTGCGGCAAGTCCACCCTGCTGAAGACGCTCGCCCGGCTGCTCCCCGCCGGCTCGGGCGAGGCCTGGCTCGGCGACCGGCCCATCCGCCGGGGCGCCCACCGGGCCTTCGCCCGCCACCTGGCGCTGCTCGCCCAGGACCCCTCCGCCCCGGCCGGCGTGCTGGTCGAGGACCTGGTCGCCGCCGGGCGATTCCCCTACCAGCGCTGGTACCGCCAGTGGACGGAGGGGGACCAGGCGGCGATCGACCGCTCGATCGCCGCCGCCGGCCTCGAGGCCCTGCGCCTGCGCCCGGTGGAGACCCTCTCAGGGGGCCAGCGCCAGCGCGTCTGGCTCGCCCTGGCCCTGGCCCAGGAGACCCCGGTGCTGCTCCTGGACGAACCGACGACGTTCCTGGACATGGCCCACGCCGTGGAGACGCTCGATCTGGTGCGGGAGCTGAACGAGCGCGACGGACGGACGGTGGTGCTCGTGCTGCACGACCTCGGACAGGCCTGCCGCTACGCCGACCACGTGGTGGCGATGCGGGCCGGGCGGGTGGTCGCCTGCGGCGACCCCCGGGAGGTGGTGACCGAAGCGCTGGTGGGGGAGGTCTTCGGCCTCAACTGCCGCATCGTGCCCGACCCCCTCACCGGCAAACCGCTCGTGCTGCCCGTCGACTGACCGCCGGCGCCGCCGGAAGCGGGCCCCCCGCCGCGGACGCCCCCGGACGCAGCGGCGGGCGAGGAAGAGACAGAGGAGCAGCGCGAGTGGCAGGCAGGCAGACGGTGACGGCGACGGCGACGCATGCGGGACCGGCGCCGGGCCACCCCCCGGGCGAGGCGGGCACGACGACGGAGCGCTTCTGCGCCGTCCGCGCCTCGGGCGCCGCCCAGGACCCCATCGGCAGCGGCGGCGCGGTCACCCGCCTGCTGTTCGTCGAGACGCCAACCCCCTGGGGCGAGGACTACTACACCGCCGACCCCAACGGCGGTCTGCGCCAGCGCATCCGCGCCGTGCAGCGGGACTACATCGAGCGCCTGCGCACCGCCGGGGAGTTCGAGCGCACGTTCGCCACCGGCTACCCCGCGCTCTGCGGCATCGCGCCCGACCCGGAGTGGTCGCGTCCGGGCGAGCGGCGCGTCCTGCTGGCCGCCCGGCCGTCCGGGCCGTTCGCCCGCTTCCGGGTGGACGAGTACCTCTTTCCCGGGGACGACCCGCAGGTGGTGGCGCTGGCCGGGGCCTACTTCAACGCCCCCGAGGAGATCGCCCGGTTCGCCCCCTACCTCTCCGGGGCGCCGCCGCAGCGGGAGTTCTTCGTCTGCACCCACGGCCACGTCGACGTCTGCTGCGCCCGCTTCGGCGTCCCCCTCTACCGCCAGGCGCGGGCGGCCTACCCCACCGTGCGCGCCTGGCGCACGACTCACTTCGGCGGGCACCGCTTCGCGCCGACCGCCTGGGAGCTGCCTGAGGGCTACAGGTGGGGCTTCCTGGACGCGGCCGCGACCGACCAGGTGCTGCGGCGCAGCGGCCACCCCGCCGATCTGGCGGGCAAGCTGCGCGGCTGGAGCGGGGTCGTCACCCAGGTGCAGCCGCTCGACCGCGAGGGGCTACGGCGCTACGGGTGGGACTGGCTCGACGCCCGGCGGACGGGGGAGGTGCTCGAGGCGGACGATGCCGCCGGGCGCTGGCGGGTGCGCCTGCGGTTCGAGCTGCCCGGGTCGCCCGCCCGCAGCGGGACGCTGGAGGGGATCGTCGCCGTCGCCCGCGAGCTCCCGGACACCGGCTGCGGCCCGAAACTCGGGCAGTACGAGCGCACCTCGCGCGAGTACGCGCTCGAGTCCTGCACCGAAGCGCCCGACCGCCCGACCGCCTGACCGCCCGACCGCCGGCCGGCGCCGCCGTGGCGCACGGGCCCTTGGGCGTGGCGCACAGGCGCCCGGACGAGGTCTGTGCGGCGGTGCCGAGGTCACGTCCCGGGCCCCGTGATAGAGTGGCGGCGCCGGCGTTGCGCGTCGTCCGACCCGGCGACCGGACCGGCCGCGGACCGCCGGAGGGCGCACGTTCCGGGCGCGGGACTCGGGCTCCGCCCGCCGGCCATCGGGGGCACCGCGGCAGGTGCCGGGGAAGGTGCCGGGGCAGGCAAAGGAGGCGCGCATGAGACTGCGGAATCAAGCGAGGGCGACCCGGCGGACGCTCATCGCCGGGCTGGGCGCCGGAGGCGCGGCGCTGGCCGGCGCCGCCTGCGGCGGCGCTCCGGACTCCACCCCGGCGGGGCCGAAGTCGGCGGCGCCGGTCACCCTGCTGATGCTGACCGACCACACCAACGCCGACCTGGACGGGCAGAAAGCCCTCTTCGCCCGCTTCACCCAGGCCCAACCGAACGTCACCTTCGAGCTCTCTCCCAACGGGGCCGGGCAGGCGGCGCGCGACCGGGCCAAAGTGATGGCCCAGGGGGGCACCCCGCCCGACTTCTGGGAAACCACCCGGGCGGCGTTCGGCGACCTGCTGCTGCTCAACCTGATCGGCTCGATCAGCGACTACGTCAAGCGGGACAAGGTGCCGTTCGAGAAGCTGTTCCTGCCGGACCACGTCGACCACATCACCGTGGACGGCAAGATCTACGGCTGGCCGGTGGTGGTCTCCGCGGACGCGCTGGCCTACAACAAGGAGCTCTTCGACGCCCGGGGCCTGCCCTACCCGCCGGTTGACACCGAGGACCGGTCCTGGACGATGGAGAGGTTCCTGGACGTGGCCCAGAAGCTGACCCGGGGAGACGGCGAGACCTTCGGCTTCGGCGGCACCCGCAGCGGCTACGACCGCCTGACCGACGGCACCAACTGGGGCCAGCCGCCCTGGGACGGCCGGGCCCGGTCCGCGTTCGATACGCCCCTGTGGCAGCAGGCCGAGCAGTTCTGGCTGGACTGCATCTACAAGCAGCGCGTCCAGCCGACGGCCCAGGAGAAGACGCAGCTGGCGCCGCCGAAAGGGCCGTTCTTCTTCAACGGCAAGACCGGGATGGACGTGGTCTTCGGCGCCCCCCCGACGGACTCGGGCGTGAAGTGGGGCTTCGCCACCATCCCCTCCTCGGCCAAGGGCAAGAACGTCTCCGGGCGGCTGGGCCTGCACTCCCTGCACATGTCCCAGGGCGGCGCCAACAAGGACACCGTCTGGCAGGTATTCAAGTGGTTCCAGAACAAGGACGTCGCCGGGGCCTTCCCGATGACCTGGGGCTCCCCCGTCTCGCCCCTCCTCGACGGCGGCTCAGACGTCGCCCAGGCGGAGTACCAGAAGCGCTACGGCGTCGACCCCAAAGCCTTCCTGCTCACCGCGCGCGCGGCGAAGCGCTCCGGCTGGGGCCTGCAGAGCATGGTCAAGTTCCAGGACATCGATCAGCAGTTCCAGGGGCTCTACAACGACCTCTTCGCCCAGAAGATGTCCGTCGCCGACTACGGGAAGCAGGCCACGCCGCTGTTCGATCAGATGATCAGCGAGTCGCAGCAGCTGCTCAAGATCACCGGCAGCAAACAATAGAGTCAGGTCCCGGGGGGCTGCGCCCCCCGGCCCCCAGACGGGGCCGTGCCGGAAGGCCCCGGCGGGGGCGCGCCACACCGGAAGACCCTGGCGGGAGCGCCCCCCGGCCCCCAGGCGGGGCC
>DATLLM010000203.1:0-4139 GCA_035537855.1 Chloroflexota bacterium
CGCCGGCTGCGCAAGGAGAGCAACGTCCCGGTCATCATGCTCACCGCCCGCACGGACGACGTGGACAAGATCGTGGGCCTGGAGCTGGGCGCGGACGACTACGTGACCAAGCCCTTCAACCCCCGCGAGCTCGTCGCCCGGATCAAGGCCGTCCTGCGCCGCACCCAGAACGCGCCCGATCAGGACGTGACCATCGACAGCGGGGACATCCACATCGATCCGGCCCGCCGGGAGGTGACCGTCGGGGGGCGCCCGGTGCAGCTGCGGGCCAAGGAGTTCGACCTGCTGCTCGCTCTGGCCCAGGAGCAGGGCCGGGTGCTCACCCGCGAGGCCCTGCTCAGCCGGGTCTGGGGCTACGAGTACTTCGGGGACAGCCGCACCGTGGACGTGCACGTCACCTGGCTGCGGGACAAGCTCTCGGGGAGCACGGCCCAGATCCAGACCGTGCGCGGCCTGGGCTACAAGCTCGTCGCCCCGCAGGCCACGGCCGAGGCCGCCACCGCGGCCGCGCCCGGCACCGGACAATGAAGGCGCAGCCGGCGCCGGCCGCTCCGGCCGGCCGCTCCCGCAAGAGCCTCTTCGGCAGCCTGCACACCCGGCTGCTCGCCGCCTTCGTGCTGGTCATCCTGGTCACCCTCATCTCCGCCGGCGTCGGCGTGCTCTGGCTGATCCAGGAGTACCAGCGCCGGCTGGCGGTCGACCGTCTGAGCGAGGTGGCCGTGGCCGCCTCCCTGCTGGGGCGTCAGCTGGAGGTGCAGGGGGCCCGCCCGGCGGAGATCGGCGACGTCCTGGCCAGCCAGCTGACCGCCCCGCAGCCCCAGTCGGTGCGCGTGCTCGTGATCGACACCCAGGACCGGGTGCTGGTGGAGCGCCCGACCACGAGCGAGGAGGCCGAGGACGGTTTCGACGGCCACGTCCTGCGACTCCCCGCCCCGGGCGACCGCGCCTCGGCCACCGGCCGGCCCCTCTTCTTCCGCTGGCGGACCCAGGTGTGGACCGAGGTGGCCGGGTCGCCGCCCCGCCCCTACCCCTTCATCGCCGCCCCGCTGGCGCCCCCGGGCACCGGGAATCAGCCCGAGCCGGCGGCCCCTCCGGCGCCGGACGGGCGCGCCGAGGGGCGCACCGACGGCCAGGGCCGCACGGACGCCACCGAGCGCACGCCGCGGGCGCCCCGCCCGGCGCAGGCCTATCGGGTGGTGCTGGCCATCCCGGAGCGCAGCCTGGCCGACGCCTGGCGCGAGCTGGCCCCCGGCCTGGCCCTGGCCGCGCTCATCGCCGTGCCCGTCTCCATCGGCGTCGCCCTGCTGCTCTCGCGCTCCATCACCCGCCCCCTGCGCCGGATCACCCGCGCCGCCGAAGACATGGCGCGGGGGGACCTGCGCCAGGAGATCCCCGTCCAGGGCAGCGACGAGGTCGCCCAGCTGGCCACCTCCTTCAACCGCATGTCGCGCGAGGTGGAGCGCTCGCAGCAGTCGCTGCGGGACTTCCTCGCCGACGCCTCGCACGAGCTGCGCACCCCCCTGACCTCGATTCAGGGCTTCTCCCAGGCCCTGCTCGACGGAACGCTCGCCGCCGACGCCGGCGGGGCGGTCGAGGCGGGGCAGATCATCAACGAAGAGTCGCAGCGCATGCGCCGCCTCGTCGAGGACCTGCTCTACCTCTCCCGGGTGGAGTCGCTCGACGTGACCGCGGCCGAGAGCCCGGTTGACGTGGCCGCGCTGCTGCGCGAGGCCTGGCGCCGGCTGCAGCTCACCGCCGAGCAGCGCGACCTGCGAATCGCGCTCAGCGTGCCCGACCTGCCGCCGGTCAGCGGCGACGCCGACCAGATCGACCGCCTGTTCGGGAACCTGCTCGAGAACGCCGGCAAGTACACCCCCAACGGGGGGCGGATCGACGTCGCCGGACGCGTCGCCGGCGGCGCGCTGGTGGTCACGGTGCACAACAGCGGCAGCGTGATCCCGGCGGAAGATCTGCCCCACGTCTTCGAGCGTTTCTATCGCGTGGACAAGTCGCGGGCCCGGGAGGTGGAGGGCAGCGGGCTGGGGCTGGCGATCGCCCAGGAGGTGGCCCAGCGCCACCGGGGCCGGATCGAGGTCGCCAGCGGCGCCCGGACGGGCACGACCTTCACCGTCACCCTCCCCCTCGGCCAGGCGCCCGCACCCGCCGGGCGGCGCCGCCCGGCGGGGCCGGCCGCGGGCCCCGCCCAGCCGGCGCCGGCCGCCTATGCCTGACGGTTTACACAGCGTTAACAGCCCGGCCGGGCCCAAGGGGCCCGGCCGCTTGCGCCTGCGGCCGCAGGCGCCCATCATCTCTCGTGGCGGCGTCCGGTAGTACCGTCGGGAGTCGGCGCCACCGGCGACGGACCGTACACTGGTTGTGGTCGTTGGGGGCATGGGGGTCAGTGCGCTTCGCGCCATGGAGGTAACCGGGTGGGTCTAACGCGTCTGGCGCTCACCAGACCGGTGGCGATCTTGATGCTCATCTGCGCCTTGATCGTGCTCGGGGCGCAGAGCTACGGCCGGCTCGCCGTCGACCGGCTCCCTCCGACCAACTTCCCCAACGTCACCGTCGCCATCAGCTACGCCGGGGCGGCCCCGCGGGACGTCGAGCAGCTGATCGCCATCCCCGTGGAGAAGGCCGTCTCCGGCCTGCGGGGCGTCGAGCAGATCTCCTCCACCTCCTCGCTCGGCAGCGCCCGAATCAGCATCGGCTTCTCCGAGTCGACTAACCTCGACCAGGCCGCCCTCGACGTCGAGAAGCGCGTCAACGCCATCCGCGGCCAGCTGCCGACCGACGCCGGCGCGCCGTCGGTCATCAAGGCGGACAGCGGCGCCTTCCCGATCATGAACGTGGTCATGTCCGGGGCCGGGCGCTTCACCACCGGGCAGCTCTACGACCTGGCCATCGAGCTGCTGCAGCCGCCGCTGCTCGCCGTCGACGGCGTCGCCGACGTCAGCGTCTCCGGCGGGCGGCAGCGGGAGATCCAGGTGCAGGTGGATCCGCTGCGCCTCAAGGCGTTCGACGTCTCGATGCAGCAGATCGTGACCTCGCTCGGGTCCGAGAACCTGAACTCGCCGTCCGGCACCCTGCGCGTCGGCGACCAGGAGCCGAACGTCCGCTTCACCGCCCTGGCCCAGAACGTCGAAGACCTCAAGAACATCGTCATCAACCGCGGGGGCCAGACGGCCGCCGGGACGCCTCTGCCGCCGCTCTACCTGCGCGACGTCGCCGAGGTCACGGACACCTACGCCGACCTGACCCGCCTGCAGCGGTTCAACGGCGAGGACTCGATCGGCCTGACCGTCACCAAGCAGCCGGACGCCAACAGCATCAAGGTGGCGGACGACGTCAAGGACACCCTCGGCCGCGTGCAGCGCACGATGCCCCAGGGCGTCTCCTTCAAGATCGCCAACGACACCACCCACTACACGCGCGAGGCCCTGCACGACGTGCAGTTCGACCTCGGGCTCTCGGTGCTGATCACCGCCACCGTGCTGCTCCTCTTCCTGCACTCCTGGCGGAACACCCTGATCGTGCTGCTGGCCATCCCCACGTCGCTCATCTCCACCTTCCTGGTGATGTACTTCATGGGCTTCAGCCTCAACTTGATGAGCCTGATGGCCCTGGCCCTGCTGATCGGCATTCTGGTGGACGACAGCATCGTGGTGCTGGAGAACATCCACCGCCACCTGCAGCTCGGCGAGACCCCCTGGTCGGCGGCCCTCAACGGCCGCAACGAGATCGGGCTGGCCGCGATGGCCATCACCCTCCTGGACGTGGTCGTCTACGTGCCGATCGCCTTCATGTCCGGGAACATCGGCTCCCTCTTCCGGCAGTTCGGCCTGACCATCGCCGTCGCCACCCTGTTCTCGCTCTTCGTCTCCTTCACCCTCACCCCCCTGCTCGCCTCGCGCTGGCTGAAGGGGCACGAGGACGAGGGCCGGAACGGCGACGAGGGCCGCGTCGCCGGCCTCACCGGCGCCCTGGTCACGGTCTGCATCGCCCTGCTCGTCGGCGACTACTTCCTCTCCCGGCCGCTCGAGGGGCAATCGGTGACCGTCCCCGGCTGGATCACGGCCGTCTTCGGCGCGATCACCGGCGTCTTCAGCGGGGCCAACGCCGCCGGCAACGCCCAGGCG
>DATLLM010000204.1:0-7409 GCA_035537855.1 Chloroflexota bacterium
ATCCCCGCCCGGGCCCGCTCCTCCCGCGCTCCCGCTGGGGCCCACTGCCAGCGGCCGCCTGACCTGCCCTGACGCTCCCGATGGCCGGCGGTGGTCCGCGACGACCGGCCGTAGACCCGCTCGCGGCGCTCGGCGAGCGCACTTGCCCCGGGGGCGCGTCACCCTCGTGCGGGAGTCGCCGCGGCAGGTCATAGCGCACCCCACCGGACTGTGAAGCATCTTCCATTTGCCTGAGGGGAGTCCGACTCGCCTCAGAAGGCCACCACTGCACCGGGTTATCGGGCTGTGACGACTGGACGTGGCGACCAAGAGCAGCCGGGGGGCCTGATTGGCTTCACGCCTGCGGCTGACCCGGCGTGGAGCAGCGGCCGTATCCAAGGCGGCACCGGTTCCGGAGGCGCCACGGTGTACGTTTGGTCCGTGATACCGCCTGCTGTCCCCGCTCCGGTCACGGGACTTCCGACGAGCCACCGTTGGTATCTGGACCGCCTCACCATGGCGCGCCGCGTCGGCGCCGGGGGCTACCTGGAGACCTTCCTCGTCTCGGCGGTCACCGCGGTGCTCGCCATCCGCGCTGCCCTGCAGGCGACGGGCTACCCGCAGGTGGGCGGCGGGGGGCTGCACATCGCCCACATGCTCTGGGGCGGGCTGCTCATGCTGGCGGCCCTCGTCGTGCTCCTGGCCTTCCTGGGCGCGCAGTCACGCCGCCTGGCGGCCGTCGTCGGAGGGATCGGGTTCGGCACCTTCATCGACGAGTTGGGCAAGTTTGTCACCAGCGACAACGACTATTTCTACAAGCCCACGGTCGGGGTGCTGTACGTCCTGTTCGTCCTGCTCTTCCTGACCGCCCGGGCGATCGAGCGCCGCCGGCCGTTCTCGCCCGCGGAGGCGCTGGCCAACGCCGCGGACTCGCTGCGGGAGCTGGTGCTCGGCGGCGCCACCCCCACGGAGCGGGCCCGGACCTTGGCGCTGCTCGAAGCCAGCGGGGCGACTGGCGCCCTCGCCGGAGCGATGCGCGCCGTCGTCGCCGCGGCCGCGCCGTCGGCGGACGTCTCCCCGTCCGCCCCCGCCCGCTTGGCGGCCCGGGGCCGCCGGACCTACCACCGGCTGATCGCCTGGCGCTGGTTCGGCCGGGCGGTCATCCTGGTCTTCCTCCTCAATGCCGTCCTCGGGCTGGTGGCCGTCGTCGCCGTCGGCGCCGCCCTGCTGGTGGGACTGGTGGTGGGGATCGCCGTCCCCGAGGCCCGGGCGGAGCTGACCGCGGAGCTGCTGGGCGAGGCGGGCACGACGCCCGCCGAGTGGGTGGCGGCGCTCGCGGCCCTCGCGGCCTCGCTCGCTTCGCTGTGCTGCGCCGTGGTGGGCGCGGGGCGGCTGCGCGCCGACCGCCTGACCGCCCTGCGCTGGTTTAAGCGCAGCGTCTTGCTCTCGCTCCTCCTCGTGCAGCCCTTCGAGTTCTTCGCCGACGAGTTCGGCGCCCTCGGCGGCCTCGGTGTGCAACTCGTGCTCTTGGTAGGGGCGACCTACCTGCTCGGGCAAGAGGCGGCGCGGCGCCGGGACGCGCGGTCGCTCGCGACCGCCCGCCGTCGGCGAAGGTCGGCCCGAACTTGAGGCACCAGCGGCGGACGGTCTCGTAGCTCACCGCGATGCCCCGCTCCGCCAGGAGTTCTTCCACGTCGCGGTAGCTCAAGAGGAAGCGGTAGTACAGCCACACCGCGTGGCTGATGAGCTCACCGGGGAACCGGTGGCGTTTGTAGAGGGGCGACGGCTGACCCACCGCCGAGTCCTACGGCACGCGCGCTGCCCCGCCAGCGAGTTACCGTGACATTCCCGGTCAAGCTCCTGATGAGCCCAACGCCGCCACCAGGACCGGCGCCGGCGGGCGGGTGGACGCGTCTCTCGCAAGACACGCGGCGGTCAATCCCAAATGGGGTCACGCCCGGCCGCCGGCCACCAGGCCAGCACCCGCCCCATACGGGCGCCCCTATCATCACAATCCCCTGCGAGTATTCCAGGGCGTCCGCTCGGGTCGGTCTGACCCGATTATCCCCTGGCCGCGGTGCCCGGGTCATGGCCGTGGCCAGCGCGTAGACGGCAGTGCCCTCGGGCGCCACGGGCAGGCCCCCGGCCTGGCCGACGGGTGGAGGCGGGGCTACGGGGCGTGGGTGGCGGACGTGGCGTCGGGTTGCGGCGCTTGGTGCCGCGTGGTGCCGCGTGGCGTTGGGGACCGTGCGCCGTCCGAGACACGGCGAGGGGAGTCGCGTGGGGTTAACTCCGGCCCCTTCGGCCGGAGTCGCGCACCTGGCGAGTCCCGTCCGGAACCGCGCATCCGGGCCCGCGGCGTTGGGCTAACCTAACCTTAACCGGTGCTGTCGCCGGACAGTCCGTTGCGCCCTTCCGGGCGGTGACGCCGCGGGGCGCCCCGTGACGCTACCTCACCCGGGAGGCGCGGGGGGGCTTTGATGGGAACAGCGGGGAGGCGCCGGGGAGACGTGACGGCGGAGGCGCGCGCTGGCGCGGACCCCGCTCAGCGGCCCGCGGCGCCCGTCTCCGGGACCGTCTAGATGAGGTGCTCGCCTGCGGCTGGGCTGGCGGACGCGGTGGGGTCGTTCGCGCGGAGCGCCGAGCGGCTACATCCAGCAGTGGGGGAGGACTGGAACGACGCCCTCATCGCCGCCTACGGCGACCTGTGCGACGCGCTCGAGGCCAGCGGATTGGTGGCCGGATGCCCCCGTACTCCCGGAGCCAGCGAATGAGTCGGGGAGTGCGGGCGGAGCGGATCGCCGGGCGGCTCCAGTTCTGGCTGCTGGGCCGGCGGCGCACGGGGCGCGAGCCGTCCGGAGCGGCGGTCGAGGCCCGCCGGGCGGTGCTGCTCGCTGAGCCCGTCCCGACCGACGCGGGTCCGGCTGGTAGCGGATGACGCCCCGCCGCCGGTCTTCGCCTGGGGCTCGGAGCTGGCGGTGGCGGCCGGCGCTCGGGGCGCCCCGTGGGGAACGGCCGAGCGCGTCCCCTACGTCCCGCCGGCGACCGGAACGCGCGGGGTGGGACCGGGCCCTGCTCGTGTTCTGCGTCGTGGCCGTGGGGGCCGGCTGGGCCCTTACGCTGCTCCTCCTGGCCGTCGCCCCGGACCAGCAGGCCAGCCTGCTCCTCCACGCCCTGATGGTCTACCCGATCAGCTACGCCCCGGCCGCGGCCGCCCTGCTGGCCCTGCGGCTCGAGGGCGACCCCGGCGCGCGCGCCGCGTTCTGGGGCCGCGTGCGCGCCTGGCGGCGCCCGTGGCGCTGGTACCTGCTGGCCCTCGGCCTGCCCCCCGCCGTCTACCTCGCCGGCGTCGGGGCGGCGGCCGCCCTCGGGGGGCAGGTCCCCTTCCACCCGGCGCTGCTCCTCGCGCTGGTCTACTTCCTCCCCGCGAACTTCGGCGAGGAGGTCGGCTGGCGGGGCTACGCCCTGCCCCGCCTGCAGGCCCGCTACGGTCCCCTCCCGGCCAGCCTGCTCGTCGGGGCGCTGTGGGCCCTCTTCCACCTGCCGGCCAGCCTGACCCAGGCCCCGATCTACTTCGGCATCTTGACCGCCCTGCTCCTGGCCACGTCGGTCCTCATGACGTGGGTCTTCAACCGCACGGCGGGCAGCGTGCCCGTCGTGGCCGTGGTCCACGCCAGCATGGATACGATGACCCTGGTGACCCCCCTGGGCGAGACCGGGACGCCGGTCGTCGCCTACGCGCTCGTGGCGGCGGCCATGGGGCTCGTCGCCGGCGCCCTCGTGGTGCGCACCGGGCGCGGCCTGGGCTACCAGCCGGCGGCGGCCGCCGGACCTCCGGCGGCCCGGTGACCTCCCTCGGGGCACCCCTCACGACCGGTCGCCGGCGGCGGCGTATCCTGAAGAGCAGGAGCGGGACGGGCGATGGCGATCACCGAGGCCCCCCGAGGGCGACCACGCGGCCGCGCCGGCGCCTCACGGTGGAGGAGTACCACCGGATGAGCGAGGCGGGGATCGTGCGGGAGGACGAGCGGGTGGAGCTGCTCGGCGGGGACGTCGTCGAGATGTGCCCCACCGGCGACCGCCACGTGGAGGGGGTGAACCGCTGCGGGCGGGCCTACGCCGCGGCGTGGGCCGCGGGCCGGCTGACGATCAGCACCCAGAACCCCGTCCGGCTCGGCGATCACGACGAGCCGCTGCCGGACGTCGCGCTTGTCCGGCCGGAGGTGCTGGGCGCCCCGCGGCTGGGGGAGATCCTGCTCGCCATCGAGGTCGCGGACACGTCGGTCGGCGACGCCCGGGCGGCCAAGGTGCCCCTGTACGCCCGGGCGGGCATCCCGGAGACGTGGCTGCTCAACGTGTTGGACGGCGAACTGGAGGTCTACCGGGAGCCCGGCCCGGGCGGCTATGCCGGGACGTTCACCCTGCGACCGGATCGGCCGGTGGCGTGCGAAGCGTTCCCGGATATCGTGCTGCGGGTCGCCGATCTGCTGCCGCCGCCCGGCATGGAGCGGTGTATCGAGCGGGCGCCGGCCCCGGAGCGCGACCCCGATCCTGCCCGCGAGCGGGACTGGGAACTGGAGCGCTGAGGCAGGCGATATCCGGGATCCAGCTGACTCGGAGACGATCGGGCGTCGGGCGTGCCCGCCCCCGCCCGAGGCCGGGGAGCGCATCCGGCGGAACAACGACGCCCTCGTCGAGGAGCTCCGGGCCGCGGGGGTGTGGGTCTTCGGCGGCCGGTTGCACCCCCCGGGCACGGCCACCGTTGCGCGGGTCCGGGACGGCACGGTGCTCACCACCGACGGCCCGTTCGCGGAGGGCAAGGAGCACATCGCCGGGGTCCTCGTCGTCGAGGTGCCGGACCTGGCGGCCGCGCTCGCGTGGGGCCGCAAGCAGGCGCAGGCGACCACGCTCCCCATCGAGGTACGGCCCTTCCACAGCGCCGCCGAGCGCTGAGCCACGGCGGGGCCGCCCCAGTCCGCCGCCGGGTGCGCTCACCGGGGCCCGGCGACGCAGGCAACCGATCACGTCAGCGGGTGCGGCGCGGGTGGGGGGTGCCGCCGGCGGGCGCTACGGCGCCGTGGCGAGGGCCACCGCGGCGGGCCGGTCGTGGAAGCGCCCGATCTGGCGGATCGCCCCGCCCTCCGGGGGCTCGCGGAGCACGGAGTCCCCGCCGCCGCGTGGCGCCCAATGCCCCAGGCCCAACGCGTCGCCGACGGTGACGGACGCCCACTCGCGCCGGGCCCCGGGGACCACGGCCTGGACGCCCGCCGCCAGGGCCACCGCCAGGCCGGCCGCGCCGGGCACCGCCTGCCGGATGTGGCGGCCGCGGGCGCCCGCGTCAGTCGTCGATGGCCTGGTAGACCGCGGTCCAGAAGTCGTGCCACAGCGGCAGCCGCTGGTCGCCCGCATGCGCCCGCTGCATGAGGACGATCGCCGTCAGGTCCTCGGCGGGATCGTTGTACCAGGCGGTGCCGTACTTGCCGGGCCAGCCGTAGCTCCCGACCGAGGGGCCGAGCTGCGTGCGGCGGGTGCGGACGGACATCCCGAAGCCCCAGCCCATGGTGTCGAAGTACCCCGGCCAGAACCCGGAGACCGCCTTCTGCGCCGGGGTCAGGTGGTCGCCGATCATCAGCGTCACCGCCGGCCGGGAGAGCACGCGCGCGCCGCGGTGGGCCCCGCCGGCGAGCAGCGCCGAGGCGAAGGCGAGGTAGTCGGCGGCGGTCGAGACGAGCCCGCCGCCCCCGGCTTCGAACGCCGGTGGCCGGCTCCACCGCCCGTCGGGACCGTCTTCGACGACCGGCGCACCGACGGCGGGGTCGCGCGCGTACGCGGTCGCCACCCGGCCGCGGCGCGCGCCGTCCACGCTGAAGGCGGTGTCCTGCATCCCGAGCGGCGCGCAGATCCGCTCGCGCACGGCCGCTCCGAGCGACCCGCCCGTGGCCCGGGCGATGAGCACGCCGGTCACGTTGGCGCCGGTCTCGTACATCCAGCGCTCACCCGGCTGATGGACCAACGGGAGCGCGCCGAGCCGGCGGAGCCACTCGTCCGGCGACGGCGCGCCGTGGGTGGCCAGCGCGTCGGCGATCGGGACCGTTCCCGGCTCGGCCGGGACCATGCCGGTGCCGAGGGTGAAGGCCAGCAGATCCCGCAGCGTGATCGGGCGGGTCGCCGGAACGGTGTCGTGCAGGGGCCCGTGGGGATCGGCGAGCACGGTCATCTCTGCCAGCTCCGGGAGGAGGTCGTCGACCGGATCATCGAGGCGGAGGGTGCCGTCCTCGACGAGCGTCATCGCGCACGCGGCGACGATCGGCTTCGTCATCGAGGCGATGCGGCAGATCGTGTCGGGGGCCATCGGCGTCCTCGACCCTGCGCCTTCGAACGCGAGCGTGCCCACGGCGTCGATGTGCACCTCGCCGTGCCGGGCGAGGACGGCCACCACCCCCGGGACGAAGCCGGCGTGGACGTGCCGCTCCAGCAGCGCGCGTACCCGACCCAGCCGTGTCGACGAAAAGCCACCAGTCGTCACCCGTCTCCTCCTCCTCGCGTCCGTTCCCGAAGGACCCGTTGCGCACGGTGAGACGCGCCGGCGTCCAGCGTGGTAGCCGACGTCTACACCGATCTCGGCCGTAGCCGCTCCTCGCAGCCGGAGTCGTCGTGAGTGCGGCCCTGAGCGCCCCGGGGCACGTTCAGGCTGCCGGACACAACAGTACGCGCCGGCCCATTGCGAAACGCCGCGCAGGGTAGGTGGCGAGCGGAGCGCTGCGTCGGCAGACAGCGCCGCGGCCCGGGCCACGACCGTGTGGGGCCATGGGCGAGCAGGCGGCGGTGGGCATCGGGGCGCCGCGAGCGCGCCGCAGGGAGCGTGGCGACGCCCCCAGCCGGTGGCCGCCAGCCAGCGCTTGAGGTTCTGCCCGGCCGCCACCAGGAGGGTCTCCGTGTTCACCTTGGGCAAGCGGCGCAGCCGGAACTGCCGGAGGTTGTGCCACTGTTTGGCCTCGCCGAACAGCGGCTCGATCCAGACCGCCCGTTGCGCATGGCCTTCTTATAGGACTCGGTCGCGTGGTAGGCGCGCACGCGGTCGAGGTAGGGCTCGTGCAGCGAGCGGTGCACGTGGCGACCCGTCTTCCCCGGCGTGCACGCGGCCTTGACCGGACAGGCGTCGCAGACCGCGGGGTCCGCCACGAAGGCCACGAGCTCCTTCTCCCAGGCGACCCGGTCGCGCCGCAGGGGCTGGCCCTGGGGGCAGCGGTATTCGTCCCGGTCGGCGTCGTACGCGAAGGCGGCCCAACGTGACCGGTGGCCTGCCGGCGCAGGAGTTTGCGCTCGGCGAAGACGCGGTGCTGCTCCTTGATCGCGCGTAATCTAGCTCACGTAGGCGACTTCGGTTCGGATCGAGGAATGCGTGCGACGCAGCGCCGCACGCACCTGGT
>DATLLM010000205.1:0-2678 GCA_035537855.1 Chloroflexota bacterium
AGACAGGAAGGCGACGAACGGCTCGCCGTCGCCGGCGGGGCTCTCGGCCCCGATGGCGCCCGGTTCGGCCGAATCTGCCGAACCGAGGGGGGCGTCCGGGCTGCCGGCCGCGCCGTTTCCCGGCCCGCCCGCCTCGCTCCCGGCGGCGGCCTCCGGGCCGCCGGCGGCGCCGTCGCCGGGCGGGCGCTGCTCGGGCACGCCGTCCGGCGGCGTCCCGTCGCCGTCTGCGCTCATTGGACCTGAATCCGGTGCTCGTACGAGCAGATCAGGCCGTCCCCGTGGGGGACGATGCGGTTCGTCGGCTGACTGAACGTGCGCGTCACCGGGTCCACCTGGTAGATGGCGGCCTCCTCGACGACGTCCACGCCGGGGGTGCGTTGCAGGAGGGAGTAGATCTCCGAGACGAACAGCTCGCGCCCGAAGGGCCAGCCGATCCCCCCCGGCCCGCCGGCGGACGGGTGCAGGTAGTGGTAGACGGCCTCGTTGACCCGCTCGGTCAGGCGGTCGCGGTCGACCAGCGGGCTGGCCCGCAGCCGGGCGACGACGCTGACCCAGGTGTAGACCGGAGCCTCCAGGACGACCTCGCAGGTCAGCAGGCGGCGCTCGTCCAGGTACTGCTGCACGTCCCCCCGGACGCGGGCGCTGACGGTCAGCAGATCCGCCGGGACGGGGCCGTTGAACAGCGGCACGGCCGGGACGAGCAGCAGGCGCACGATGCCCGGTCCGACGCCGCCGCTGGCCGGGCCGAGGCCACGCACCACGTGGCAGCGCGCCCGGGTGACGGCGCTCGACGCCTGCAGGGCGAGGGCCTCGAAGTCGTCCGCGGTCACGGCCCGCTCGCGGGCGCGCAGGACCTCGGGCGCGCGCAGCTTGGCGTGCTCCAGGTCCTCCGGGTCGGCCCCGCCGACGGCGGGACTGAGGTTGGTCACGCTGGCGATGTAGGGGATGCCGCTCTTGAGCACGTTCAGGGTGCGCGCGCCGACGTTGCCCACCTGCCCGCCACCGCTGCGGTAGTGCGAGAAGCGCAGCCGGCGGCCCGCCTCGGGGACGGCCCCGTACTGGCGCTCGCGCCCGTCCGGGGTGCGGATTCGGGGGCCGAGCTCCACCATCCCGCCGACGTCGTCGAGCGCGAAGTGGGGATCGTTCTCCCCCGACGAGCCGAAGCCGCTGACCTCGATCCAGGGTTGCCAGTCGCCGCCGGCGGTCTCCACCTCGACCGTCTCCTGCCCGGCACGGCGGGGCAGGATGGGCAGGTTCTGCACCGGGAAGCGCTGGCCGGGGGTGCCGTCGCTGGTGCCCAGCACCTCGCCCACCACCATCGAAGCGTGCGAGGCGGCCACCGTCCCGCCCAGACTCTCGACGGCGACCGCGGTCACCCGCGGGGTGTCCGTGTAGCCGGTCTGTCCCGGCCGCGGACGCAGCACGCGGCAGCGCACCCAGACCGCCCGGCGCCGCTCGATGGTGTTGAAGCCGGCGCCGAACGGCAGATCGAGGACGACGACGCCGTCCCGGTTGAGGCCACCGGTGGAGTCCGATTCCAGGCGCACGGGCACCCAGCGGGCCTCGACGCCGTCCCACGTCTCCCAGGCCAGCGGCGGATCGGTCGGGTCGACGCCGATGCCCTCGATGCGGCAGGTGAAGGTGATGGCGATGGTGTGGGCGCTGAGGTCGTTGGCGAAGCCCAGCAGGAACGCGTCGTTCTCCTGGGGCACGTCGCTGAAGATGCCGAGTCCCTGGCGGGGGTCGTCCAGGGCCCGCTGGTAGTCGTTGAAGCGGGTGCCGCCGCGCCCGGCCAGGATGTGCGCCAGCTGCGGCACGCGCACGACCAGATCGCGATCGGTGGCGAAGCTGATCGACTCCCGGGTCTCCGTGCGGACGGTGCCGATCTCGGTGCCCTGCGGGATGACCACGTCCTCGGCCTGGGCCGCGGAGAGGCGGACGGAGATGTCCGCCGTCGCCGGCCGGGCCGGCTGCAGGCGCAGCCCGATCAGGTCGAGGAACTTGATGTAGTTCCGCTCCGGGACCCGGTTGAGCCGGAAGAGGAGCAGATCGGTCATCCAGGCGAACAGCTCGAGCAGCGTGATTCCCGGATCGGACAGGTTGTGGTCTGTCCACTCCGGGCAGTACTGGGGGATGAGACGGCGCGCCTCGTCCAGGATGTCCTGGAAGGTGCGGTCGTCCAGATTGGGTGCCGGCAGGGGCATGCGCTAGCTCCCGGATGCGGGTAGGGCCGGCGTCCCTTCGGGCTCGCCGGGGATGACGTAGAACGGGTAGACCAGGTTGCGTCGCTCGTTGGTGGCGCGCAGGACGTACTCGATGTCGATGGTCACCCGGCCGGGCTCGTCGGCGTCGACGTCGACGCGGATATCGACGAGCGCGATGCGGGGCTCCCAGCGGGCGAGGGCGTCCTGGACGTGGTAGCGGATCAGGCCGTGGGTGGTGGGGTCGTTGGAGGCGAAGGTGAGGTCGTGGATGGCGCAGCCGAACAGCGGGCGCATCCGGCGCTCGCCGATGGGGGTCCCGAGGATGATGCGGATGGACTCCTCGATGCCGTGGTCGCGGCGGGAGAGGGAGATGCCCCCCCGGCCGTTGAGGCGCAGGGGGAACGACCACCCGGCGCCGACGAAGTCCGGCTCTTCTGGCACGATCGTCTCGCTTCCTCTGCCTACGCCCGGCCC
>DATLLM010000206.1:0-3617 GCA_035537855.1 Chloroflexota bacterium
GCGCCGCCCGCCCCGCCCGCGCCGTTCGGCGGCGGCTAGACGAGCACCTGCTCGAGGTAGCGCTTGGTCAGCAGCAGCCCCTGCCGCATCCGGGGCACGTCCTGCGTGAAGCCCCAGACCTGGTCCTCGTGCTCGATGTTCAGGGGGCCCTCGTAGCCGATCTCGCCGAGCACGTTGGCGAACTTCCGCCAGTCGATGACGCCGAAGCCGGGCAGGCGGTAGCGCCACCAGATCCCGCTCGCCGGGCCGCCGGATTCGACGAAGGGGCCGTAGGTGCCGTAGCGGTTCAGGCGGTCCGGGAACACCTCGGTGTCCTTGCCGTGCACGTAGGCGATGCGGTCCTTGAACGCGCGCATCGCCCAGAGCCAGTCGATGTGCAGCACCACCAGGTGGGAGGGGTCGAAGGTCAGGCTCAACGCCGGCGAGGGGACGGCGGTGAACGCGGCGTCCCACAGCTCAGGCGAGTGCATCAGGTTGCGGCCCCGGTTGGGCCAGTTCTCGAACGCCAGCCGCACCCCGTTGGCGTCGGCGTGGCGGGCCACCGGCTCGAAGCCCAGCTTGAACAGCTCGATCTGGTCGGCGCCGGAGCGGCCCTCCACCATGGCGTGGCTGCAGCCGACCACCTTGATGCCCTGGCGCACGGCCTCGTCGATCGTGGCCCTGGCGTTCCTGACCGACTCCTCGCGCTCGCCGTCGTCGGCCGTGATCAGGCGCCCGCGGCCCATGTTGGCGCTCCAGGCGGTCAGCCCGTGGCGCCGCAGGGTGCCGGTGAGGTCCTCGGTCAGCCCCGTCTCGATGTCCGCGAAGCCGTGCTCCGCCGCCCAGCTGGCGTTCTCCTCCAGATCGAGCCGGGACATCGCCCCGGTCAGCCGGATGCCAATCCTCACGCGTCTCCTCCTCCTCGTGCTCGTGCTCGTGCTCGTTCGCGCGGCGCGGCTCAGGCCCGGCGCAGGGACGGGGCGGGGTGGGCGTCCCAGTAGGCGTCCAGGTCCTGCTGCCAGCCGCCGCTGATGCGGCCTTCGAGCACGTCCGCGACGCGCACCGACCGGCCGGCGTAGGCGGACTCGTAGATGGACTCCACGAGGGCGGTGGTGGCGAGGCCCCCCCAGCCGTCGACCTCCGGGGGGCGGCCCCGCTGCACGGCGTCGAGGAAGTCCCACAGCTCGATGGCGAAGTGGTCGGTCACCCCGTTGGGGAAGTACCCCTGCATGCGCTCCGGGCCCACCTCGCGGCGCATCCGCCCCTGCAGCTCGCCCATGGAGAGGTAGCCGCCGTCCCGCCCGCGCAGCTCGCCCCCGTTCATGAACAGGTGGTAGACGACGAAGCGGTCGGAGTAGCCGGTGTCCTCGATCGAGCCCTCGCTGCCGTAGAAGACGATGTTGCGCGTCTCTTTCCCCGGCACCTGGAAGGACCAGCACCAGGTGCCGACGGCGCCGTTGGCGAAGCCGAAGGTGACCACGGCGGTGTTCTCGCGCTCCTCGACCAGCCGGGCGCCGCCGGCGATGGCCGGGGCGCCGGCCTCGTCCTGGGTGAAGGCGCGCAGCTCGGCGTACACCCGCTCAACCGGGCCGAAGAAGTAGAGGATGCTGTCCAGGAAGTGGAAGCCGGAATCGATCACCCCGGCGCCCCCGCCCATCAGGCGGTCGCGCCGCCAGGTGGCCGCCGGGGAGAGGCCCCCGCCGGCCGCGCGCGGCTGGGCGCGGAACTGGGTGTAGTCGGCGAAGAACAGGCGCGGCTGCCCGACCAGCCGGGCCTCGTTGATCGCCCACCACACCGCCCGCTGTCCGGGCATGCGCCGGTGGGGCACGGCCGTGGCCAGCACCCTCCCGGCGCGGTCGGCGGCCGCGGCCAGCTCGCGCCCGGTCTTGACGGTGACGGTGTAGGGCTTCTCCATCACCACGTGCAGCCCCGCTCCGAGGGCGGCGATCCCCACCACGTGGTGCAGCCCGTGCGGCAGGCACACGTCGACCGCGTCGACGGGGGCCCGGGACAGGCACTCCTCCCAGGACGTGTAGCGTTCCGGGCGGATGCCGTGCTCCCGCTCCAGATAGGCGCCGGCGGCGTCCAGGTTCTCCTCGACGGTGTCGCAGATGGCGGTGACGTCGCACTGGTCGAGTCCGGCGCGCTTCAGCGCCGTCAGGCCGGTGAGGTGGCGCCCCCGGGCGATGCCCCCGCAGCCGATGATTCCCAGCCGGATCTTGTCAGCCACGCTCTCGCTCCCGAAGTCCGAAGTCCGAAGTCCGAGGTCCCACGTCCGCGGGCGCGGGACCCGGGTCCCGGGTGCGGTGTCGCGCCGCCCGCGGGCGGCCCCGGGCGGGCAGTCTAGCAAGGCGGGCCGCCGAAGGACAGGCGGGCCACGGCTGTGCGACAATCGCCGCAACCCCGACTCGGGACTTCGGACGCGGGACCTGGGACTTCGTATGGAGATCGGCGTCGGACTCGACCCCACCCTCGGCCTCTCCTGGGGGCAGCAGCGCGAGCTGGCCCGGGAGGCCCTGCGTCTGGGCTACACCAGCGCCTGGACGCCCGCCGGGGGCACCTCCCGGGATGCCTTCCAGCTCTGCGCGCAGTGGGCCCTGGCCACCGACGGCCGGCTCGGCACCGGCATCTCCGTCGTCCCCGTCGGCTTCTGGACCGCCCCCCAGCTGGCGGCCACCGCCGGCACCGTCGGCGAGCTGAACGAGGGGCGCTTCGCCCTGGGCGTCGGCACCGGCGGGGCCTTCACCGAGCGCGCCCAGGCGGCGTTCGGGCAGCCGGCCTATCCGCCCATCGCCCTGATGCGGGACTACCTCAGCACCCTGCGCCCCCTGCTGGCCGGGGAGAAGGTGGAGTACAGCGGGCGGACGGTCACCCTGCGCGGGGTGGGGCTCGGCTTCCGCCCGCCGGCGGTGCCGGTGCACCTCGGCGCCCTCGGCCCGCAGATGCTGCGCCTGGCCGGGGAGGCGGCGGACGGGGCCTGCCTCAACTGGTGCACGCCGGCGCAGATCGCCTGGAGCCGGCGGCGGATCGCCGAGGGCGCCGCCCGGGCGGGGCGCGATCCGGCCGCGGTCAGCGTGATCGAGTACATCCGGGTGTGCGTCGACGAGGACGTCGCCGCCGCCCGGCGGGCCTACGCGCGGGCGACCCTGAGCTACGCCATGGCCCGCCCGGGCGCCGACGCCTCCATGGGCTACCGCGCCCACTTCACCCGGATGGGCTTCGACGGCATCCTGAGCGCGCTCGAGGCGCGCCGGGACGCCGGGGCGAGCGACGACGAGGTGGCGGACGCCTGCCCGGACGAGCTGCTGAGCGGCGTCGGCTACTTCGGCCCGCCGGCGGGGGCGGGCGCCGCGTTCCGGCGACTGGCCGAGGGGCTGGACGTGGCCATCGTGCGGGTCGTCCCGGCCCGGCCCGGGCCGGAGACGGCGCTGACGGCGATGCGGGCCTGCCTCGGCTGAGCCCGGGCGCCGCGGCGGCCGCTACCGGGCGGCAACCCGCGGCTCCCACGGCGTTGACCGGGCAACGGATTGCAGCTACCCTCCGCCGTAAGCCCGAAGGGGACTGTGACGGCGGGACGGTCGAGCAGGCCCGAGGGGGAACGGGACGGCGGGACGGTCGAGTAGGCCGGGGGAAGAAGG
>DATLLM010000207.1:0-4621 GCA_035537855.1 Chloroflexota bacterium
CCTCCGCGTCCTCCGTCCCCCCGGCAGCTGCGCGGCCATCTCGCACCTCCGTGGCCGGATTGGATCCAATATCCGGTGCGGGTAGACTACACCGCACAGAGGGGCGCGGCAATCGGGCCCGACCGGCACCGGGCGATCGCCTCCGGGACGACTCCGTCGGCACGGCATCTGCGACGAAGGAGCCACCATGCCAGACCGACCGGCGGTGACCGCCGCCATCTCGCCGGGCGCACCCGCCGCCGCGCCGGGCGATCGATCCGCCGGCGGCGCCCCGCGCCGACTCGGCGGCCGCTCGGTGCCCCGGCACACGCTGCAGACCCTGGTCACGGCGCGCCTACGCGAGGCCATCCTGAGCGGCCGGCTGACGCCGGGCGCGCGCCTGCAGCAAGACGACCTGGCGCGGGAGCTGGGGGTGAGCCGGATGCCCATCCGCGAGGCACTGCGCGTCCTGCACTCCGAGGGGCTGGCCGAGCTCCAGCCCCACCGCGGGGCGGTGGTGACCAACCTCACGCCGGAGGAGATCGAGGAGGTCTTCGAGATCCGGGCCATGCTCGAGGCGCGCGCCGCCGCGCTGGCGGCCCCTCACGTGCGTGACGCGACCCTTGAGCGGATGCGGGGGTTGTGCGATGAGATGGAGAACCCCGGGTTGGACGACGCGGGCTGGCTGGCGCGCAACCACGCGTTCCACACCCTCATCTACCCCGCCTCCGGCTGGCCCCGGCTGTGCGCGCTGATCGAGGCGCAGCGCAACGTCACCCGGCCCCACCTCGCCGCCGCCACGACCCTCACCGCGCGGCGACCCGGTGCCCAGCGGGAGCACCGGCGGCTCCTGGACGCGGCCGCGCGGCGGGACGGGCCCCGGCTGGCCGCGCTCACGGAGGAGCACCTGCGCACGACCGCGCGGCGGCTGATCGCCTACGTCGCCGGCCGGCGCCCGGCCGCCCGGCGCGCCTGAGGCGCGCCGGCCCGGCGGCCACGCTCGCCCTCGGCGGCCGCGGCCCGGGAAGGGACGCGCAGGACGAGCACGTGGTCTTGCCCGCCCGGATTGGCCTCCCAGTGGAACCGGTTGACCGACTTCGCGTAGTGGCGTCCGGCGAACGTCCACCCGCCGGTCGCCGGGTCGAACCACTCCGCATCGACCGCGTCGCCGCCCAGGCGGTTCAGGTCGATCCACACCGGCATGTCGTCCGGGAGGTACACCAGGGCGAAGCTGCCGTCCCCGGCCACCGCGCCCTGGATGCGGTGGTTCCCCTCCCCGCTGCCGAGGACGACCAGCGCGCCGTCCTGGTCTGGCGAGAGGAGGTACCAGGGATACCGGGTGAAGAGCGTCCTCCAGTGGCGGAGCTGCCGGGCCGCCGGCAGGTGGAGCGCGTCGCGCCAGTGGAGGTCGACGTCCCGGTCCGGGGGCCGATCCGAGGGGACGTAGAAGCACCAGACGTCGCGACAGCCGTAGGTGTGGCCGAGCGCGCCGCAGAGCATGGCGTAGTACGCCGCCTGGCGGACGCGCTGCGGCGTCATGCGCACGCCGCGCGGGGGCTGGGTGAAGACCTCGTGGCTGTGCTCGTAGCGGACCTCGGCGTCGACGAAGGGCTTGACGGGGCTGCGGTTGTAGTCGCCGAGCAGGAGGCGGCAGTAGTCCAGCCGGAGTCGGGTCGACGTCTGCCACATGTTGAAGTCGAGCCAGGGCGCCGCGTGGAACCACTCCGCACTCGAGGCGACCGCCGTGGGGTGGTAGGTCATCAAGTGCCGGCCCCCGGCCGTGGCCTTGATCCCCGCCGCCATGGCCGGCCAGACGGCGGCGAAGGACGCGTCCTCCGGGTTGCGATCGCCGCCGAGGACCCAGATCACCCGCCGCGCCGCGTAGCGCCGGCCGAGGTACTCCCCGTACCCGCGGGCATTCTGGGGCGTGATGGCCGGCGCCCGGCCGTCCGCCCCCGGCGCCACGTACTGGCCCCACACGGGGAGCAGCGCCACCACCAGGCCCAGGTCGTTCGCCGCCGCGACGATGGTATCGACGTGCCCGAAGAAGCGCTCACTCGGCCGGGTCGCGTCGCCGTCGACGAAGGGCGGACCGCCGGCGTGCCGCTCGCCACCCTCGAGGTCGCGGACGAGGACGGGCATGACCACGGTGAAGCCCTGGTCGCGGCGCACGCGCAGGTAGTGCTCCGCCTCCGCCAGCGAGACGCTCTGGAACAGGGCCCAGCTGGTATCGGCCAGGTAGAAGAACGGGGAGCCGTCGTCGTCGACCAGATAGCGCCGGTTGTCGCTGACGCGCACGCCCCTGTGCCCCCCCCGGCGCGTTGTCCCTCGCCTCCGCTCGCGCGGCGCCGGCCTCGGGAGCGTGGCGTCGCCTCACGGGCCCCCGCGCTGAGGGGAGGCCGAGGGCGGAGAGGATAGCCGAATCGGCCCCTGCGGCGCGTCAGCGCGCCGCGAGCGGGGGCCCAGGGACGTCGCGGAATGGCGGCGCGCGGTGCTCGCGGCGAACCCGGGACGCGTCCTCGCCGGCCGCACCGCCCGCCCGGCCCCGGCCTGGGCGCGGCGTAGACGCGGGGAGCGCCTGGTGCTAGGTTGACCGCCGTGGGTAGTAGGCGCCGTCGCCTCGGGCGAGGCGCCGCCGGAGGGACGGAGCCGACAGACGAAGAAGGAGGGGATGCCTCGATGGAACGGGGAGCGGCGAGCGCCACTCAGGGGTGGTCTCGGGCGACGACCGTCGGCGTCGCGCGCGGGCGAGGTGGTACGGCGGCACCGGGGAGCTCCCGCCGGCGGCTCCTGGGCGTCGTGGGGGCCGGGGTGTGGGCCGGTGGCGGTGCGCTCGCGGCGTGCGGCGTCACGGGCGGGCCCGGCGACTCGAGCGCCGAGCCGAAGCCGGCGAGCCGGGCGCCGGTGACCATCGAGATCCTGACCCGCGCGGGCGTGGCCGCCCAGACCGGGCACAGTCAGTGGTACGCCCAGGTGGCCGGGACCAGCTTCACGCCCCAGACCGGCATCACCGTCGTCCTCTTCGATGGCGACCCCGACGTGACCACCAAGCTGAACGTGATGGCGGCGGCGGGGACGCCGCCGGATGGGTCGTGGTACGCCACCACGTCGGACGGCGCCGGTGGCCGGGAGCAGACGCAGCGCGGCGTGTTCAAGCCCATGGACGACCTCATCAAGAAGGACAGCAAGTTCGACCTCAAGGGCTACATCAAGGCGCTGATCGACATCATGTCCCTCGGGGGCAAGGTGTACGGGCTGCCCCTGATGGCCCACTACGGCACGAACGTCTGGTACTACAACAAGGCCAGGTGGAACGGGGCCGGGATCGACCCCCCCGCCGACGGCAACTGGACGATCGACGAGTTCGTCGCCGGCGGGCAGAAGGTGGTCAACAAGGCCCAGGACCTCTGGGCGTACCGGCCCGAGGTGAGCATCGACCAGTATGGCGCCTTCTGGGTGCGCCAGTTCGGGGGCGAGGTGCTGGACGAAGCCGGCAAGAAGTGCCTGCTGGACTCGCCGGAGTGCCGCGCCGGCCTGGAGTGGGTCAACAACCTCCAGACCAAGTTCCAGCTCATCGACGACTTCTACCGCGCCCCCAACATCGACACCATGTTCGAGGCGCAGGGCACCCTCGCCTCCCGCAGCCAGACGCCCGGTCTCGTCGCCGAGTACAAGAAGCCCGACCAGACGCGCGTCAAGTTCGACCTCGGCATCGCCATCTTCCCGAAGGGGCCGAAGGGGCACGGCACGCAGGCCACCGGGCAGGGGATGGGCATCACGAAGCTCGACCACCAGGCGGAGGTCTGGGAGTGGATCAAGACGCTGACGAACCGGGAGAACGGCGTGGCGCAGGTCTTCGGCGGGGCGGGGAGCCCCGGCGGGCGCGTCGACTGCTGGACCGACCCGAAGCTGGCCGCGTTCGACCCGATCTACGGCAACATGGTCAAGGTCTACCCGCAGGGCGCCGGCTCGATTCGCTGGCCGGCCAACAACCACCGCGTCGATCTGGTGAAGGCGATCGACGACAACCTGGCCAGGTTCTTCAAGGGCCAGGTCAGCGTCAACGAGGCGACCACGACGGCCGTCCAGGACGCCAACGCCGTCTTGAGCCTCTAGGCGCCGCGATCCTGCAGGGCCTCTCCGATCCGGACGACGCCGCGCTGGGGCGCCGCCTGCGCCGCTTCGCCGGGCTGTACATGGGCGAAGACCCGCAGGCGCCCAACTACGACCCGCAGCACCGCGCCATCCGCTCCTTCTTCAACGGGTCGCGCGGTCCCCTGCTCCGCCGGGCACGGTGGGCCCCGGGCCAGGATTCGCCAGAGTGACGTTCGCCAGAGTGACGAAGGAGGGCTGCGGTGAGGATGAGTGCCGTCGAACGAGACCTGGGCGCCGACAAGCTTGCCTTTCTCAAGGCCGTCGGGATCAACCATCTCTGCGGCGACGGCCCGACCGGCTACGGCTTCGACCGGCTGGGCTTCTGGGACGTCGCCGAGCTGGCGGAGACCCGCAAGCGCTGCGAAGCGCACGGCATCACGCTCGACATGCTCACCCTGCCCCTCAACTCGGTCAGCGTCGACCGCGTCGGGCTCCCGGACATCGTCCGCGCCGGTCCGGAGCGTGACGCCGAGATCGAGCGCTTGAT
>DATLLM010000208.1:0-2528 GCA_035537855.1 Chloroflexota bacterium
GCCGGGGGAGATGGCCCTCCCCTACCCCCGCGAGCTGGTGCGCCGCGCGGCCGAGACGTTCGGCGCCCTCTCCGATCCCTCGCGCGCCCAGATCGTCGCCGCCCTGCTCGTGCGCGAGCTGTCCGTCGGCGACCTCGCGGCCGCCGTCGGGCTGACCCAGTCCGCCACCTCCCACCACCTGCGCCTGCTGCGCGACCGCCGCCTCGTGCGCCACCACCGCCACGGCAACCAGGTGTACTACTCCATCGACGACGTCCACGTCGCCGCCATGTTCGCCGAGGCCTTCCGCCACATCCGCCACGTCCACGAGGCCCTGCCCGACCACCCCTACGCCCTCGGCGCCGAGCCACGGCCGGCGGCCGGCGCCGCCGGCGGGCCGTAGCCCGCCCCGACTCCGCGTCGCGCGGGGCGCTACGCCGGCCCCGCCCGCGCCGCCCCGTCCAGGCAGCGCCGCACCTCGCCGTCCGTCGTCTGCGAGAAGTCCTCGTACCAGGCGCCGACGGCGTAGAAGGATTCGGGCAGCAGCACGCAGACCACCTCGTCCACCTCCTCGCGCAGGGCGGCGCACCGCTCCGGCGCCGCCACCGGCACGGCGACCACCGTCCGCGCCGGCCCCAGGCGCCGCAGCGCCGCCGCCGCCGCCCGCATCGTCGATCCCGTGGCCAGGCCGTCGTCCACCAGGATCACGCTGCGCCCCCGGACGTCGAGCGGCGGGCGCCCGCCGCGGTACAGGTCCTCCCGGCGGCGCAGCTCGGCCGCGGCCCGCGCGGTCGCCGCCTCGATCTCGGCCGGGGCGATGCGCAGGGCGTCGACCGTCTCGTCGTTCAGGACGCGCACGCCGCCGCTGGCGATGGCCCCCATGGCCAGCTCCTCGTGCCCCGGAACGCCCAGCTTGCGCACCACGAACACGTCGAGCGGCGCTCCGAGCGCGGCCGCCACCTCGGCCGCCACCGGCACCCCGCCGCGGGGCAGGCCGAGCACGCAGACGTCCTCCCGGCCGGCGTAGGCGCCGAGCCGGCCGGCCAGCCGCCGCCCGGCGTCCACCCGGTCGCGGAAGGGCGCGTCCGAAGTCCGAGATCCCACGTCGGTAGTCCCAGGTCCCAAGTCCGAGGTCCCAAGTCCAGGGGCCGAAGTCCAGGGGCCGAAGTCCGAGGACAGAGGTCCGTCAGCGGGCGACACCCCGGTCACAGCAGTTCACGTGCCAGAGCCTCCCGCTCCCCCCGGGCCCCCTGACCTGGGATTTGGGACCTGAGACTTCGGACTTCGGCCCTGGTCCTCCGTCAGCCCGCCAGGGCGACGGCCCCCCGCAGGGAGCGCTGCCAGTCCACCTGCGCCGCCAGCCCCTCCCGCAGCGGCGTCTGCGGCACGAACCCCAGCCCGGCCTGGGCGCGGCGGGTGTCGGCCAGGGTGCGCCGTTGCTCGCCGGGGCGCACGGGGCCGCGCTCGATCGTCGCCCGGCGGCCGGTGAGCTCCTCCAGGATGGCGATCACCCGGTTGGCGCTGACCTCCTCGGCCCCGCCGACGTTGTAGACGGCCCCCCGCCGGAAGCGCTCGGCCGCCAGGCGCACCGCCCGGGCGATGTCCCCGACGTAGGTGTTCCCCCGCAGCTGCTCGCCGTCGCCGAAGACGGTGATCGGGCGCCCGGTGAGGAGGCGGTCGACGAACTGGTAGTAGCCCATATCCGGGCGCTGGCGCGGCCCGTAGACGGAGAAGAAGCGCAGGATCGTGGCCGGGACGCCGAACTGGGCGTCGTAGGTCTGCACCAGGTGCTCGGCGGCGAGCTTGGTGATCCCGTAGGGCGAGACCGGGTGGCAGGGGCTCTCCTCCGGCCCGGTCACGTAGTCCCCGTAGACGCTCGAGGTGCTGGCGTAGACGAGGCGCAGCCGGTCCGGGCCGCGGGCGTCGCGCTCGGCGAGGCGCCGCACGGCGTCCAGCAGGCGCTGCGTGGCCAGCACGTTGCAGGAGACGTAGTCCTCGAACCGCGTCCAGCTGGCCAGCAGCCCGCCCATCGCGGCCAGGTGGAAGACCCAGGTCACCCCCTCCAGGAGGTCGACCAGGGGGCGCACGTCCGGATCGCGCAGGTCCCGCTCGACGAAGCTGAAGCGCCCCCCGCCGGCGTCGCGGTGGGCGGCGACGGCGGCCAGGTTGGTCTCCTTGACCTCGCGCGGGTAGTAGGGCACGAACGCGTCGAGCCCCACCACCTCGTGGCCGGCGTCCAGCAGTCCCTCGCAGACGTGGGAGCCGATGAACCCGGCGGCCCCCGTCACCAGGCAGCGCACCATCCGTTCCGTACCTCTCTGCGTGCTGACGCGCCCGGAGCGCGGACTCTCGTGCGCTCGTGCGCTCGTGCACCGGCCGGAGAGTCCGGGCGCCGCGCTCCGCCGGGGCTGCGCAATCGTCCTGCGGCCCGCAGCGCCACCGCCGGTGGCGCTGCGCCCTGCAGTGCTACAACGGCCGAGGGCGCGGGCCGTCTTCCGCGGGCGTTCCGAATCGCGCGCCCCCCGGGCGCCGGGGGCGCGCGATTCGGA
>DATLLM010000209.1:0-5764 GCA_035537855.1 Chloroflexota bacterium
GAGGAGTACACCCTCGATCTGTCCCGCGCGCGACGCGACCTGGAGTACGCCCCGCGCCTGACCTACCTCACGGCGCCCCTGGTGTAAGGCCCTCCGGCCCTCCGGTCTTCCGGTCCGCCGGGGGAGGGCAACCCCGCCGCCCGAACGGCGGAACGCCCGCCGCACGCGGCACGCCCGCCCTCGGGACAAGGGTCCGCCGGGGGAGGGCTCAGTCCCGCCACCAGCGGGCGTGGAGGTCGACGTCCGCATCCTTCGGCACGGAGCGGATCACGTCCTGCTGGAGCGCCCCGTACCCTGACACGAGGGCCCGCCGCACGAGCACCTTCTGCCCGGGGTGGGCGTCGATCTCCAGCACCGTCTCGCCCCGGATGAGACCGTGGGGCAGGTAGGGCCCGGGGAGCAGCCCGCGCAGCGAGAGCTGGTAGGCGGGGCCTTTCAGCTCCCGCACGCGCTCCACGTCCGCCCACTCCAGCTGCTGTGGCGCGCGGTCGCCCTGGCCGCTGACGCTGAGGGTCTCGGGAGAGACGGTCACCCGGATGCGCCCCCAGCGCAGGTAGAGCAGGGCGGCGACGGCGAGGCAGGCGAGCGCCAGAAGGGCGAGCAGCACCCCGGCGGCGCCCTGCCCCGAGCGAAACCGGGAGGTCGCTTCCAGCCCCAGGACGAGGGCGTCCAGGATGAGGAAGCCGACGTAGAAGTACAGCCCGTTGGACGCCCGGAAGACGCGGTCCATCAGCGCGCGAGGTCCTCCGCCGCCGTGGCGGAGAGGGCCTTCAGGCGCTCGAAGGTGTAGATGCCGGTGTCGTGGCCGTCGGCCCAGGTGGGACGGACGGCGTAGAGCCCCACCAGGTCGATCGCGCTCAACCGGTACTGCTCCGGGTTCAGGTGGTCGACGAACTGCAGCTGCCCCGGCGCGCCCATCTCCCCGGCGCAGGCGGCGCAGGGGCAGCGCCAGCGGAGGAACTCGTAGCCGAACGCGCTCTCGCTCCCGTCCGCCCAGCTGATCTCCAGGCGCCCGTGGGCGTTGTCGTAGCGGATGTCGACCGGCTCATTGCTCTCCGCCCCGCTCATGACTCTTCCGCCCGCTCCAACCTGGTTCCATTGTACCCCGGTGCGGCCGGGCTCAGGTCTGCGGTACGGGCGCCCACTCCTGGCGCCGCTGGGGCGCCGCCTGGGGCTTGGCGCGGAAGAAGAGCCAGTAGAGCATGGCGCTCACCACGTACAGGGCGGCCGCGACGGCGCAGGCCAGGGGGTAGCGCCCCGCGTCCAGCAGCCGCGCCCCGATCGGGATGGTCACCAGGGCGATCGCCTGCCCCACCATGGTCATCGCGGCGTTCGCCGTCGCCCGCACCCGCTCGGGCACGACCTCCATCAGGAAGCTGTCCCGCACCGGCACCGTCATCTCCATCAGCGCCCCCCGGGCGAGGAAGGCGGCCGAGGCCAGCGCGAGCCCGGGGGCGAAACCGAACGCCAGCAGGCAGGGCACGGAGAGGAGCTGGGTGAAGGTGATGGTGGAGACGGCGCCGTAGCGCACCGCCAGCGGGGCGACGAGCAGGGTCGCCACCACCACGATGGTGCGGTCGAGCGAGCGGAGCGCCCCGAACCAGGCGGTCGAGGCCCCCAGCTGCTCGACGAAGTAGACGTTGAAGAAGGGCACGAACAGGTTGCCCCCCACCCGGATGAAGGCGTCGGCGAGCAGGAACTGCCCGATCACCACCACGTCCCGGCGGTGCTCCCGCAGCAGGACGGGGAGGGCCTTCAGCACCCGGAGCGGCGACGCCGGCGTCGCCGGCGACCCGGCGGCGCCCGTCTCGGGCAGGACGACCGGCGCCGGCGGCGCCTCGCGCACCAGCATCAGCAGGGGGATGCCGAGGGCCGAGAGGAGCGCCCCGCTGAAGAGGGAGCGCCGGTAGACCTCGGCCAGCGGGAGGGGCCCGAAGAGGGCGGTGATGGCGTCCGGCAGGAAGCCCCCGATGACGCTCCCCACGGCCGTGCTCACCACGTAGGCCGCAGCGGTCACGGCGAAGAGGTGCTTGCGCTCGAACGGCGTGGAGTGCAGCACGAGCAAGGGCGGGGCGGCGATGTAGACGGCGATGCTGCCCATGCTGATCAGGGCCAGCCCGAGGCGCAGCCCGGGGAGCGTCGGCACCGCCAGCAGCAGCACGGCGCCGACCCCGGCGACGGCCGTCCCGGCGAGCATCGACCGCTTGGGGCCGAAGCGGTCGACCAGCGGCCCGCAGGCCACCCCGGCCAGCAGCGCCCCCGCCGGACCCGCCCACAGCACCTGCCCGAGGGTGATGTCGCTCCCCAGCGAGCGGATGTAGAGGTTGAGCAGGACGCCGGCCACCCCGGCGTTGATCCCGGCCAGGGTGGCCGCCGCCAGGAACAGGCGGGCGCTCGGCGAGAACCGGCGCACGTAGCCGGCGTACTCGGCGAAGGCCCCTCTCAGGCGCTGCAGCATCTAGCGATCGTCCCCTCCGGCTGAGCTACCACGCGGGGCGGCCGCGGGGCAGGCGCCGACACTGCTCCAACGCGGGAAGGCGCCGCCCCGGGGGCTCAGCCGCCGGCTCAAGCCAGGGTGGAGAGGGCGTAGCTCGCCGGAGCGAAGCGCGGGTTGGCCCGCAGGGCGGCCTGGAACTCGCCCCGCGCGGCCGCGGGCTGGCCCTGCGCCTGCAGGGCCTTCCCCCGGAAGTAGTGCGACTCTTCGAGGTCGTTCGTCTGCTGGAGGTTGGCCTGGGCCAGGGTCATCACGTCGTTCAGGCGGCCCTCGGCCAGGTAGGCCTCGAACGGCTGAAACTGGTACCAGAGCATCCGCCAGGGCAGGCGCAGGGCCCGCGCCCGGTCGAACGCCTGCACCGCCTCGCCGGTGCGGTTCAGGGCGACCAGGCTGGCCCCCACGTTGTACCAGCCGAAAGCGTCGTTGCCGTTCGCCGCCACCTCCTGCCGGGCCGCCCCCAGGGCCCGCTCCCACATGGCGCCGTCGTCCACGTCCTGACCGAGGATCGCGGCCACGGTCGGCGCCAGCTCGGCGGTGTAGACGGGGATGTAGGTGCGGTTGAAGACCCGCCAGTCGGCGTCGAACGCCCCGTAGGGGATGCTCACGTTCATCCCCGGGGGCTCGTAGCTGTCGTAGGCGACGAAGCGCCCGGGCGCGTCGTCGTAGCCCACCAGCAGCCGGTAGTGGCCCATGCCGTCGTTCGGGGCCGGGGTGAACCAGGTCTCGACCACCACCGGGACGCCGTTGGTGAGCAGCAGCTTCAGCCGGTCGAGGTCGCCCCCCACCCGGTAATCCGCCTGCATCCCGACCGAGCGCACGTAGTCCACCAGCTCGTTCGGGCTGACGTTCTTGTCGTCCGCGTTCGGCTTCAGGAAGGGGGCCGCCTGGGCCTGCTGCTCGGTGCGCCCGAAGTGGCTCATGGCCATCGTGATCGTGGCCGGGCCGCAGTTGTTCCAGGTCTGGTACTGGTGCCGGAAGCCGTTCAGTCGGAACGAGGCCGGCGCCGGGGCGAAGCCGGCCGCGGGCGCGGGCGCGACCGCCGGCGCCACCGCCGGTGGCGCGGGCGCGGCCAGCGGCTGGCTGGTGGGGGCCGGCGTCGGCTGCTGCGGTACGGGCGTCGCCGCCGCGACCGCCGGCTGGGCCCCGGTCTGGGCCGCCGCCGGCGCGGGCGCCTGGGCCGCCGCCGTGAGCGGCGCCTCCGGCGCGGGCACGAACTCCGGACGCGGCGCCTTCCAGGGCAGCGGCAGGGCGTTGACGTAGGTCTGCACCCGCCGCGCCCCCGGCACCTGCACGCCCATCTGGCCGAGCACGACGGCGGCGACCACCCCGGTGCAGACCAGGGCCAGCAGGGCCGGGACGGCGAAGGCCAGCCCGGAGCGGGGGCCGCGCCCGCGCCGGTACCCCGGACGCCGCCCGGACGAGCGGTAGCTACGGTAGGTGGAATACGGCGTCGGCGTCACGACCTGTGTCCTCCCGCTGACCCGCAGTGACTCCGCCACGGCTCAACCGGAGTGACCCGCCCGCCCCCCGTCGGATCACCCGGGGATCAGAGTACGTCCGTTGCGGCGTACCTCAACGATCCAACGGATAGTAGCACCGCCGGACGCCGGAGCGGGGCGCGCCGGGGGGCCGGCTCAGTCCGCCGGCCGCCGGCCGACCGCCCCGCGCAGCACGGCCAGGGCGAAGGCCAGCACCAGCAGCATGGCGTTCGGCAGAGAGGCGAACACGGTGGCCGCCGCGCTCGCGTTGCCGATCACCCGGTAGAGGGCGACGTCGTAGAGGGCGACGCTGGCGTAGCCGGCGACGGCCAGGGCCGCCACCGCGCGGCCCGGCCAGCCGGGCACCGCCGCCCAGGCCCGGGGGTCGGCCAGGGGAACGAAGGCCACGATCAGCCAGGTGACGTAGCTCTGCCAGGCGTGCCCCACCAGGGAGAGGGAGAGCACCAGGGCGACGGCGAACTCCAGATGCCAGGCCAGGCGCTCGGGCCCCGGTCCCGGCGTCCGGCCCCCCGGCGCGGGCCGCCAGCGGGTCGCCGTCAGGCGCCACAGGGCGAGCGCGCCGAGCAGCTGGGCCACCCGGGTGAGGGTCTGAGCCGGGGGCAGGGCGGGCATAGCGTCGAAGCTGGAGAGCGCATCCGGGGGCAGGAACAGCCGGGCGTGCAGCGCCAGCAGGGCCACGTTGGACTGCTGCGGCGTCCCGGCCAGGATCTGGGGCGCCTTGTCCAGGAGGTAGAAGCGCCAGTTGTCCCAGCCCGCCCAGGGGAGGGTCAGCAGAAAGACGCCGATCCCGAACGCGGCCGCCCCGATCACCGCCCGCCAGCGCCGGGCGAAGAGGAAGTAGAGGCCGAGCAGGGCCGAAGACGGCTTCCCGATCAGGGCGGCCGCCAGGGCCACCCCGGCGAGCCCGTCCCGCCGGGTCAGCAGCGCCGCCAGGCAGAGGGCGAGGCAGAGGAAGACGACCCCGTTCTGCTGGCCGAGGCGCAGCGAGTCGTGCCAGGGCTCGAAGGTCATGGCCATCGCGGCCACGGCGCTGCCCCACAGCAAGGGGTCGGCGCGCCGCGCCGGCGGCCGGGAGACCGCCAGCAGCACGCCGAGCGCGGCCAGAAAGGCCGCGTGGTTGAGCAGGAAGTAGGCCAGCTTGCCGCCCAGGTCGTCGAAGGCGCTGAAGGGAGCGAACAGCACCAGCAGGGTGATCGGGGGCAGGTTGACGTCCGTCCACACCCGGATGTCCGGGTTGTAGGGGAGCTCGCCGGCGAGCAGGCGGCGGGCCCCGCCCATCTGGGTGACGTAGTCCGGGAAGCCCCGGAACTGGAGCGGGTCGAGGACGGCCCCGTTCCAGTAGGCCAGACCGGCCAGGGCGAGCAGGGGGAGGGCCAGCCACCACGCCGCCGGGGCCGGCGGCGGGCCCGCCGCCGGGGCCGCCGCCGGCGCCCACACGGCGCCGGTCGCCGGGACGGCGCGCACCCAGAGGGCGACGCCTCCCAGGCCGGCCAGCGTCCAGGCCCCGAGGTAGGCGAGCACGGCCCCCCGGCCGGCGGTCAATTGCAGCCGGGCGAGGGGGTCGAGCGCCGCCTGCACGAGCAGGGGCCAGCCGGCGACCCAGGGAAGCAGGGGCAGCGCCCCGAGGGCCAGGGCGTCCCGCGGCGCCCGGCCGGAGCGCACCGCCAGGAGGGCGCCGGCCCGCCAGAGCGCGGCGGCCACGGCGCCGGCGAGCAGGCCCGCCAGCACGCCCCACCCCACCGCCGCCCCGCCGGCGGCGGTGGGGTGGGGC
>DATLLM010000210.1:0-4829 GCA_035537855.1 Chloroflexota bacterium
CTCTACAACACCATGCTCAACCTCACGCTGTCGCTCAGCACCCTGCTCGCCGGGGCGCTCTTCGGCCTCGACCCGGCCCTCCCGTTCGCCGTCGCCGCCGGCGGCGTCCTGGCCGTCCCTCTGGTCATCCGGGCGGCCGCCCCGGCGGCGCGCGCCCTGCGCCTGGTCAGGCGCAGCCGCAGAGCAACCCCGGCCTGAACGGCGGCTCGGGCGTCCGGCCTGGGGGGAGCGTCGTCCGCTGGTGCGCCCGCCGGCCGGCGGCGAGTTACCATAACGTGAGCGTGAAGGTGGACGCCGCCTCGTTCCTCACCCGCAAGTGGCGCCTCTCCGCCCGGGGCAACCGCTACCTGAACCTGCAGGGGATCACCCTGGTGGTCTTCAAGGGGCGCGGCGGCCCGGGGATCGAGCGCTGGTACATCCAGGTGGCGGGTGAGTTCGGCGCCGGCGGCTACCCGAGCGAACGCGAGGCCAAGCTCGCCGCGTTCGAGGCCTTCGGCGAAGCCCTCGCCCGCCGCGCCGCCGTCTCGCGGTCGCCGGCGGCGTAGCCCCGGCCACGCCGGCCTCCCCAGGCTCCCCGGGACACGCCGGCCGGGGAACGGTATCTCGCGATCGGCAGATGCCGGCGCCCGACCCGTCGCCTACGCTGACCTGGGGTGCGCCACGAGTGGCGCCGGCACGGTGCCGGATCGCCCGCATGCCCAGAAAGCCCTGGCGCAACGGCGCGCCCCCGGAAGGACAGGTCGATGCAGATCCCGCTCGTCCTCGCGCTCTGGCAGCATCCCGGGTTCCGCGGCGCCCGCCGGCTGATCGTCGGCAACACGTCCGACCTCAGCCGGCAGGGGTTCGACGACAACGTGTCCGCCGTCGGCGTGCACCCCGGGCCCGACTACGCCGCCTGGAAAGCCGCCAACGGCCGGCGCGAGCCCAGCGTCACGCTCTACGAGCGTCCCGGCTACCGCGGCGCCGCCCTCACCCTCAGCGCCGGGGCCTACCCGGACATCGGGCTGCTGTTCAACTTCAACGACACCGCCTCGTCCGTGCGCTTCAACGCCGTGACCACCCCCAACCCGATCAATCCGACCCCCCAATCCGCCCGGCCCATCGCTCCCATTCCGCTGGTGGTGATGGTCTACAAGGACGCCGCCTACACCGGCGAGCACGCCGTCATCGTGGAGAACGTGCCCGACCTGGGCGCCTACCTCGGGGGGGACTTCGACGACGAGGTGACCTCGGTCAAGGTGCGCCAGGGCCCGGGGTTCGGCGACGGCGTCGCCGCCGAGTTCTTCCGCGACCCGGCCTACCGCGGCGGCAGCATCCGCCTGCGCCCCGGGTCCTTCCGCCACCTGGGCGACTCCCACGCCTTCGACGACGTCATCAGCGCCATCCGCGTCCGCTAGCGCCGCCGGTCGCCGCCCCGCCCCGGCCGGCACGCCCGGACGCCGGGGCGGCGACCGGCGCGCCGCGCCGCGGAAATGCGATCATCTCCTCGATCCGACGCGCACGCGCGCGGAGGTCAGGACGGGGGACGGATCGGCGGGCCAGGCGGGGACCCGGGCCGTCCCGGAGTTGAGGAGGAAGTCCACGATGGCGGGTGCACGGACGTCGGCGCCGCAAGGCGAGGGCAACCAGCCGAAGAGCGGCTCGCTGCTCGCCCTGTTCATCTACTTCGGCGTGATGATGCTCTTGCTGCTCGTCTTCGCCGCCGTCGGCTTCGTCGCCTGCTCGGCGCCCGTGCCACCGCGCGTCGGCTTCTTCCCCCCGCTCTGAGCGCGCTCGCTCCGAGCACGAGCCCCGGCGGCGCCTGAGCCCTCCCGCGAGGGACCCCAGTCGGACCGCGCTGCGCCCCGGGAGGGGCAGCGCGCGGTGGACGTCCGGGCCCCGGTTCAGCCGCTCCGCCGGTGCGCCGCCAGCAGGGAATCGACGCTGTACGGGGTCTGCGGGCCGAGGGCGACCAGCAAGGCGAGCAGGGCGTAGACGGCGTCCCTGACGATGTCCGCCGGGCCGAGCGAGGACCCGCCGAGGACGTACTGCAACGCCGGCACCGCCGACGTGATGCTGCCGAAGCAGCCGCAGTCCTGGAGCGAGATGCCGCGCAGCACGGCCTGCCCGATGGCCAGCATGAAGATCGCCAGCATGACGATCGCCGCCCAGGCGGCCGCGCGGGTGAACAGGCCGGCCAGCAGATAGAGCCCGACCACCACCTCGATCCAGGGCAGGATCAGCGAGACCGGCCGCAGCAGGGCGACCGGCAGGACGTTATACGCCAGCAGGGTGGCGCTGAACGTCCCCGGCGCGACCAGCTTGGAGACGCCGGCCAGCACGAAGATCAGCCCGACCGCGATGCGCGCGGCCAGGGTCAGCCACACCGCCGCCGGGCGCCGGCCGGAGCGGGCGCCCGCGAACCCCGAATCCGCTCCGGATTCCCCGGCCCGTCGATCTGCCGTGCGCGCCATACCGTACTGTCTATAGGGTACTCGTCTTGCCGGCCGCTCGGATCGGTCCGGGGGCGGCCGGGGCCCCAGCACATCGGGAGAATGTCGTGGCACGTTCGCAATCTCGCGGGGGACGGCGCAGCCGGGGCGCCCCGAGCGGCAACCGGGCGCCCGCCAACGGAGCCGCTGCCGGCACCACGCAGGCCGCTCCGGCGACCGCTCTGCGGTCGGCCTCCCGGACGGCTGCGCCAGCCCGGCGCTCGCTCGACCCCCGCTGGCTGATCGGCGGCGCCACCGTGGTCGTCGTCCTGGCCGTCTTCGCCATCACCTACTTCTCCGGCGGCCTCTCCGGCCTCACCGGGGGCGGCGCCGCCGCCGTCCCGGTCGGCGAGGTCACCGAGACGTCGGCCGGTGGCCCGGCGGCGACCGGCATGCTCGCCGTCGGCGGCCAGGCGCCGGACCTCAAGTGGACGGCCGGCGGGCAGAGCGGCTCCTTCGCCGGCGAGCGCGGCCACCCCGTGCTCGTGGCCTACGTCGCCACCTGGTGCCCCCACTGCCAGGCGGAGGTGGCGGTGCTGAACAAGATCAACCAGCGCTACGCCGGCCAGGGGCTGAAGGTGATGGGCGTCTCCGCCAGCACCATGGGCATGGACGGGCGCAGCCGGGCCTCCCTTGGCGACCTCGAGCGCTTCGTCCGGGAGCACAACGCCACCTACCCGCACTACTTCGACGGCGCGCTCGTGGGCGCGCAACGCTACGGCGTACGCAGTTTTCCCACCATCTACCTGATCGACGGCAACGGCACGATCCGCTTCGCCCAGTCCGGCGAGGTCCCCGAGGCCGATCTGGCCCGGGCGGTGGAGAGCGTCCTCACTCCGGCCACCTGATCGGCGGCGCGGACGCCCGCCGGGCGCCCCCGGCGCCGACCGGTGCGGCGCCGGCAGGAAGGTATACTTTCCCGTTACACAGGGGAGGACGCCAGGTGAGCGAGGCGGTGCCGGCGGCGGCGCAGGTGGAGGCGCAGTGCTTCTTCGAGGGACGCTACGTCCCCTTCGCCGAGGCGCGGGTCGGCGTCATGACCCACGCCCTCAACTACGGCACCGCCTGCTTCGAGGGCATCCGCGCCTACTGGAACGAGGCCCACGGCCAGCTCTACGTGGTCAAGCTGGAGGCGCACGTCGAGCGCCTGCGCCGCTCCTGCCGCTTCATGCGCATCGAGCTGGCGCCGACCGCGGCTGAGCTGGCGGAGATCGTCCTGCAGGTGCTGCGCCGCAGCCGGTACCAGGAGGACGTCTACATCCGCCCCCTGGCGTACAAGAGCGGCGAGTTGATCGGCGTCCGCCTGCACGACGTCGCGGACGCCCTCTGCGTCTTCGCCGCCCCCATGGGCAACTACGTCGAGACCGGCGGCATCCGCTGCGGCGTCTCCTCCTGGCGGCGCGTCGAGGACAACATGATCCCTCCCGGCGCCAAGATCACCGGCGGCTACGTCAACTCCGCCCTGGCCAAGACGGAGGCGGTGGAGAACGGCTACGACGAGGCGATCATGCTCACCGCCGCCGGCTACGTCTCCGAGGGCAGCGCCGAGAACGTGTTCCTCGTCGTCGACGGCCGGCTGGTCACGCCCACGCCGGCCGAGCACCTCCTCGTCGGCGTCACCCGCTCCGCGGTGATCGAGCTGGCCAGACAGGAGCTGGGCATGGAGGTGGTGGAGCGCCAGGTGGGCCGCTCCGAGCTCTACAACGCGGACGAGCTCTTCCTCTGCGGCACCGGCGCCCAGATCTCGCCCGTCGTCTCCGTCGATCGCCGTCCCGTCGGCGACGGCGCCGTCGGGCCCATCAGCGAGCGCCTCCAGCACCTCTATTTCCAGGCCGTGCGCGGCGAAGCCCCCCGCTACGCGAGCTGGGTCCGTCCCGTGTACGACTCGCCCCGCCGCCGCCCGGCGCCCGCCGGCGCAACGCCCGCCCTGGCCGGAGCGACCCCCTGATCCCCAGGCTGGCGCGGGAGTCGTCGGCCAGAGCTCGCCCCGCCCCGGCGCCCGGCAGCGGACGGCGCGCGCCCTTCCGCCTGCCCTCGCTCGACCGGGTGCCCCTGTTCCGCTTCGGCGCCGGCCGCACGGCCGCTCCGGGCGCCGCCGGGCCCCTGTGGCGCGACCCGCTCGCGGTGAGCCTGATCGGGGCCGCGCTGCTCCTGGACGCCGCCCTGGCCTTGCTGCTCTGGCGCCAGTTCGAGTCCTTCCCCGAGCTGATCGCCCTGCACTTCAACGCCTACGGCGAGGTCGACTTGATCGGGGGCAAGAACGAGATCTTCAAGCTCCCCTTGATCGGGGCCGTCGTCTGGGCGACGAACCTCGTGCTCGCCCTCGCCGCCTGGCAGTACGACCGCGTCCTGGCCCGC
>DATLLM010000211.1:0-2734 GCA_035537855.1 Chloroflexota bacterium
GGCCTGGGCGGAGCCCACCGGGGGGGACGCGGACGGCGGGCTGCGCCTCAACGTCTGGCTCCCGATCGAAGCCTGAGGCGGCCGGCCGGCTAGCCCGGGTAGCCGGCCCGGGGCGGGCGCGCAGGCCGGGCTACCCGGCTACTCGCTGTCGTCGTACGCCGGGCACTCGACGTACCAGCGCTTGACCTTGTGCGCGTTCAGCTGCTCGAGGGTGACCGAGGCCTTGACCCACAGATCCCGCGAGCAGCGCGCCATCTGCCGGCCGCTCTCGTCCTTGAAGGTCAGGGCGTTCCAGCAGTCGGCGCAGTGAGTCGTGCCCTCCATGGGCACCTCGACCGGCGCCTCGACCGGCGCTTCGTCCGGAGGCGCCTCGACCGGCTGCTGGGTGGTCTGCTGGGCGGCGAGGGCCTGCTGGAGGAGCGCCCCCAGGTTGGTCATCGCCGGGGAGTCGTCACCGCCTCCTGATGGAGAGGGGTTGAAGGGCCCCCGCGGCCCGCCCCCCGGCCCGCGCGGGGAACGTCTGGAACTCAACGAAGCCTCCGGCTGTTCATCTCTTGGTCCGGGCCCGCCGGTCGCCCACTACCGCGTACGGCCGCCGCGACTGGGCATCGGGCGACCCTGCGTCAATAGTACCCCTTCCGTTGAGCCGGGCGCTACCCCCGTCCGGGAGGCGCGGGGCTCAGAGCCGGGCGCTGTTGTAGACGGCCCGGCGCTCCCGGGCGAGAGCGGGGACGTTGCCGCCGACGGTGCCGAAGAGGTGCACGATGGCCGGGTTGCGCCCGATCGCCCGCAGGGTGCGGTTGATGTCGAGGCCCCGCTCCAGGCCCAGGTGCAGGGGCCGGTTGAGCCCCGCCCCGGGCGCCCCGTTGCTCCACTGGATCTCCGCCAGGCGCTCCTCGAAACGCCCCAGGCTGCGCAGGAACCAGGAGTAGGCCTCCGGGTTGTAGTCGACGGCGTGGAAGCCCAGCCCGGTGTTGAAGACGTAGCGCAGGTTCGGCGAGGCTTCGAGCAGCTCGAGGAAGTCGTTCGGCTGGCTGAGGATGGCCCCCGGCCAGTCGTTGGTCAGGGCCAGGGGCACCCCGGGGTAGAGCGTCTCCAGGGCGTCGAGGCTGCGCCTGAGGGACTTGAGGTGGGTCTCGAACGCGGACGTGCGCCAGCCGGCGTGGATCAGGTAGAGGCGCATCGGGTGGTTCGCCTCGAAGAACTCGATCACCTGAATCAGGCGCCGCAGCTGCACGCTGCGCGGGTAGGGGCTGGGGTTGCTGATCCCCGGGTCCGTGCGGCGGGAATCGGGCGGAAAGAGGTGCAGGTGGAATCGCTGCCGGGCGCGCTGCATCACGTCGAGCAGGCCGCCGCCGAAGACCGTGCCGAGACCGAGGTCGAGCATCCGCTCGGTCAGCGACATCTCGATCACGTCGAAGCCGAGCTCCTCAGCCGTCTCGACGGCGACGCGCAGGCGGAAGTCCATCTCCCGCCTGGTACTGGCCTCGATTCCGGGATTGAATCCGAAGCGCATAGCCTCCCCCTCTGCGAGAATCCTCCCGACACCATTATGCCCGGAGGGGCGAGACGGGGGCCGCGCGGGCGGCCCGGGGCGCAGGGGTTCGGGCGCGCGGGCGCGCGGACGCGTCCGCGCTCAGGCGGAGAGCGAGGTGGGGGTCGCCGGGCGGGCCGGCAGGCGCACGTCCCCGGCGCGCCGCGCGCCGCTCTGCTGGGCCGCGCCCGCCTCCTGCGTCTCGGCGGTGCGCCGGCGCTCCAGCCAGCGCCGCGTCGTGGCCAGGCGGCGCACGCGGTACTCCGGGTCCGTCGCGTACCGGTAGCGGGTGTAGCAGCGCCGGCAGCGCAGGGCGCGCACCACCACCTCGCCGCAGTCCAGGCAGCGCCGCGGGTCGTCCGCGTTGCGGCTCTTGCGGAACTGCCGCGCCCGGCGCAGCTGCACCAGCCGCTCCCGGTTGTCCTTGGCCCACTTCCGGTTCTTGTCCAGAATCCGGTCGCGGTGGGCCTCGTAGTAGGTGCGGAAGTAGTTCGACCGCCGCTCACGGCGGTCGCAGCTCAGACACAGCCCGCTCTCGGCGGCGGCGGCCACCCGGCGCGCCCGTCCGGACGTTACCAGAGGTGCACCGCAGTTCTTGCACACGGACGCAAGCGAAGCGTCCGGGCCGCGCACGTCCCCATCTCCCGCTTGCCCGCTCACGCCTTCTGTCACCCTGTCTTTGCTGGCCCTTCCCGGCCAAACTCCTTGTATCGGATTATAAACTATATGGTTACTGTTGCCGTGCCCCGCAGGGACCTTCGCCGGCCGCTCCGGCGGGCGGCGTGACCGCCCCGGACGGCCCCCGGCGGCGGCGGCGCACCGCCCTGCTGCTGGAGGCGACCACGGGCGTGCTGGTGGCCGTCCTCGCCGGCTGGCTGGCCCTCTCGGGCTGGCGCTTCTACACCGTCTACCTCCTCCCCGAGGCCCGCACCATCCCCACGGCGACGCCGACGGCCGTCCCCGATCCGGTCGCCGCCAGAGAGCAGGCGCGCAAAATGCGCCTCGTGCTCGACCACGTCGGGGCCGGCATCGCCCTCAAAGCGACCAACCAGCGGCAGGGGGCGATCGAGGAGTTTCAGCAGGCCCTGGCGCTCGACCCGGACAACGCCGACGCCCGCCAGAATCTGGTCGAGCTGGGCGCCCTGCCGGCCGCGGCGGCGCCCCCGCCGGCCACCCCGACGCCCCCCGTGGTGCCGACGG
>DATLLM010000212.1:0-4549 GCA_035537855.1 Chloroflexota bacterium
GACCCCGCCCTACGTCCTGCAAGACATCCCCGAAGGGCCGCCGCTCGCCGCGTGAGCGGCGCGTCGCCCCGCGCCTGTCCGTTCCGGCCGGCTACTCCGTGGCGCCGGCGATGCGCCGGTCCTCGGCCGAGAGGTGCTCCACCGTCTCCCCCGTCTCGACGTAGGTGCGGGTGACGCGCGCCCCGCCGTACGTCCAGAGGAAGCGCATCACCCCCCCGCTGTCGTTGCGGAAGTGGTGCGGCGTCCCCGGGGGCACGAACGTCGTGTCGTACGGCCGGACACGGTGCTCCTGGCCGTCGATGATCGCCACCGCCTCGCCCTCCAGGATGGTGATCGCCTCCTCCACGTTGTGCGTGTGCAGGGGGATCACGGAGCCGGGCTGGAACGTGCTCAGGCCGATGGTCAGGCTCGTGCTGCCCCGGTCGGCCAGCACCAGCGGTTGGGTGATCACGCCCCGGGCGCGGTTGATCGCCGGCAGGTCGGCCGGGCGCAGGACGAGGGGCAGGGGCTTCGCTCCGGACTCGTTCATCGGGACGGGGCCTCCTCGGCGGCTGGTATAGTGCCGGGCCTCATGATCTCACGCGCCGGCGACGTCCACGCCGGGCCGCGGAAGCCATCCGCCCTCAGCTGGTGGCTCGCGCCGAAGCTGACGCTCCTCTGGCGGCTGCCGGAGCTGGTCCTCCTGACGGTGCTGGCCACCTGGTTCGGCTTCCGCGCTCTGGTGCACATGGCCTTCCTGTTCGACCGCTACCCGCTGGGGACGTTTCTGCTCGCGCCGGCGCTCATGCCCTTCGCCGCCGTGCCCGCGGGCTGCTTCATCGCCCTGATCGTCTACGTCCCCCGCCTCCACCGCGCCGGCGCGCTCTCCACCGGCTGGTACGTCTTCCTGGTCACGGCGGGGCCACTCATCGCCCTGCTGCTCGCTATCATGATCGACCTGCTGCACATCAACCTGCTGCGCCTTGCCGGAGTGCCCCTGCCCCGCCTGCCCTTCGATCCCTACTGACCGAGCCGTACTGGCCGTACCGATCGACGCGCCCCCGCCGGCGCCGGACCGCCCGCGCGCCCGGCTGCCCGGCGACCGGTGATCGGCGACCGGTGACCGAAACCCAGATCGACAGAATCCGGAGGCACGCTCGATGCCCGAGTCGTACTTCGTTGACTGGACCGACCGGCCCCGCAAGGAGATCTTCCCCGGGGTCAACATCGCCACCGCGAGCGGCGAGCACCTGATGCTCGCGCGGGTGGCGCTCGACCCGAACGCGCTCGTCCCCGAGCACCGCCACCCCCACGAGCAGTACGGGCTGGTGCTCGAAGGCTCGGCCACGTTCACCGTCGGCGGTGAGACCAGGGCCCTCACCGCCGGCGACTACTACGCCATCCCCGGCGACGTCAGCCACAGCGTGCTCACCGGCCCGGCCGGGGCCGTCTGCCTTGACATCTTCAGTCCCCCGCGAGAGGAGTACCGTTGAGGCCGCTCCCGGGGGGACAGAGTCCCGCCGGCGGCCGCGCTCCGGGGCAGCGGTCTCGCCGGCTCCGCTGGGCACGGTGAGCCGTCCGATGCCCGAACACGCCGTCCTCGTCACCGGTCAGACGTTCCAGCGCGTCCCCGGCGACCACGTCGCCCGCCTCGAAGCGGCCGGCTGCCGCGTGCGCAGCAGCCCGTACGTCCGCGGCCCGAGCGAGGCCGAGCTGCTGCCGCTGCTGGCGGACGTCGAGGCCGTGCTCGCCGGGACGCACCCGTTCACGCGACGCGTCTTCGAGAGCGCGCCGCGGTTGCGCGTCGTCTCTCGCTTCGGCGTCGGCTACGACGCCATCGACGTGCCGGCGGCGACCGAGCACGGCGTCTGGATCACCACCACTCCGGGCACGAACGAGCTCTCCGTCGCCGACCACACCATCGCCCTGCTGCTCGGCCTGGCCCGCCACCTGGTGCCCCTGGCCAACCTGACTCGCGCCGGGCAGTGGGAGCGGGCCATCGGGATCGAGCTCTCCGGCGCCGTGCTGGGGCTGATCGGCTTCGGCCGCATCGGGCGCCAGGTGGCGACGCGCGCCCGGGCCTGCGGCATGGAGCTGCTCGTCTACGACGTCGCGCCGGACGCCGCCGCCGGCGCCGCCCTGGGCGCCCGCTTCGCGCCGCTCGACGAGGTGCTGGCCACGGCGGACTTCGTCAGCCTGCACGCCCCGGCGACCACCGGCACGCGGGGGCTGATCAACGCCCGCACCCTGGCCCTGATGAAGCCGACGGCCTACCTGATCAACACCGCCCGGGGAGACCTGGTGGACGAGCCGGCCCTGGCGGCGGCGCTGCGCGGCGGGCGCCTCGCGGGGGCCGGGCTGGACGTGTTCGCCCAGGAGCCGCCGGACGAGGCCAACCCGCTGCTGGCCCTGCCCAACGTCCTGGCCACGCCGCACATCGCCGGGATCACCGAGCAGTCCGCCCAGCGTATGGCCCGCCTCGCGGTGGAGAACATCCTCGCCGTCCTGGAGGGGGGGCGCCCCCCGTACCCGGTCAACGAGCCCCGGCGGCGCTGACCCGGCCCGGCCCCGGCGGCCGGCCGGTCTACCACCATCTCCTATACTGAACGGAGCACTGCCGGCGGGGCGCACGCCCCGTTCGCCCTGCGTCGGCCCCTCCGTCGTCAGGCAGCGGGCACGGCGTTCAGCCGGCCCGGCCGGGGGCGAGGACCGCGCCCAGGCCCAGCTTCGCCCGCCAGAGGCGACATCTCGCCCGCGAAAGGCCGCCAGGTGCCCGAACGCATGCGCAGAGTGATGAACGACCCGTCGTTCGCGTACGGCCAGGTGTACCAGCCGGAGGAGATCCTGGAGAAGTCCATCACCCTCCTCCAGACCCGGCTGGCCAAGATGGCCCCGGCCATGCTGACGATGGACTACCTCGAACGGGAGTACCACAGCCTGTTCCAGATGCTGGTGGACAACGGGTTCTGCACCGTCACCGCGTACACCCAGCCCACCATCTCGCGCGACGTCTGGCTGCGGCACCAGCTCTCCCGGATCGAGCGCTACCGCGACTGAGCGCGCCAATCCGCTGGGAGGACCGAATGACCGCCGTCGAGCCCGAAGTGCAGATCGTCGCCCTGGAATCGCCCCCGGCGCGCCTCGGCGCCGTGCGGTTGGAGCTGAATCAGCTGTGGTACGGCCCGAGCGAGGTGCTCGTCGCCCGGCGGTCGCCGGCGGCCGGACCGCCCGCGGACGACGAGCCGGTGCTCGGCGCCGTGCGCCTGGCCATGCGCGAGCGCCCGTCGCGCCCCCACGGCCTGATCGCGGACCTGATCGTCGACGACGACCGGCGCGAGACCGGTCTGCCGGAGCGCCTGATCGAGGCCGCCGAGGCGCGGCTGAAGGCCCGGGGCGCCGCGAAAGTGGACGCCGTCGTCGTCGACGGCAAGGGCTGGGCCTCGTACTTCTACCGCCAGGGCTACTGGTCCTCGCGCCGCACGGTCGTCCTCGGCTGGGACCTGGACGCCCGCAAGCCGATCGAGCGGAGCCCGGACTTCGAGGTGCGCCAGGAAGACCGTCCCGATCCGGAGACGGTCGCCCGCTTCATCCTCAACTCCTACCAGCCCTACTTCCGCTGGTGGAAGGAGCCGCGCGAGGACCAGAAGTGGCTGCGGGTGGAGCTGCAGCCGGAGGACCTGGAGGACCAGTTCAACCGCGCCTCGGCCGAGATCCGCCGGCAGGTGATCGAGGACGTCCGCCGCGCCGGGCAGGACGGGCCGCAGACCTACTTCCTGGCCTACCGGGACGGCAACCTGGTCGGACTCTGCGACGCCCGCGACGCGGCCCCGGGGGAGGACACCTTCCAGTGGTGCGTCCTGGTCGCCCGCGAGTACGGCGGGCGCCAGCTCGGCTCCACGCTCTACGACCACGCCCTGGAGTGGCTCCACGCTCGGGGGCGCAAGACGGCCGAGTACACGTCCACGTCCGGCCTGGACGACTACGACCCCCTGATCTACCTGACCACGGTCGCCGCCGGCGGCGCGATCCGGGGTGAGTTCCTGAACCTGGTCAAGACCCGCCTCTAGCGTTAGAGTGAGGGCAGGAAGGATGCGCTGCCCTTACTGCGAGCACCCCAAGACCAGCGTCATCGAGACGCGCGAGTCCGAGGAGACGGTGCGCCGGCGGCGCGAGTGCGGCCGCTGCCACTCCCGGTTCACGACCTACGAGACCGCCCGCTCCCCCGGCCTGATCGTCGAGGACGGGCAGGGGGCGCGCATCGACTTCACCCGCTCCTGGATTCAGGCCGCGCTCGTCGCCGCCGGCGCGGAGCTGCCGGGCAACGCCCTCAAGCGCGTCGCCGCCGGCGTCGAGGCGGAGCTGAAGACCAGGGGCAGCGCGGTGGTCAGCACCGGGGACGTGGCCTCGGCCGCCGCGCGGGAGCTGACCCAGGTGGCCGCCTCCCGCTCGCGCAACGGCGTCGTCCTGCCCACGGCCGAGCAGGTCGGGGCGGTGCTCGAAGCGCGGTTCGACGGGCAGCGCCGCACGTCCGCCCAGCTCCCCCTCCCGATGGGGCGCTGAAGGCCGGTGG
>DATLLM010000213.1:0-4434 GCA_035537855.1 Chloroflexota bacterium
CGTTGAGCCGGCTGCCGGGGAGCCGGCGGAGCGCGCCGCGCCCGTCTACCTCGAGGCGACGCTGGAGTCCGTCTCCGAGGGGGCCGGCCAGACCCTGGCCACCGAGGCCCTGATGCGCACCGTCCTGGCCCAGCTCGAGCAGCTGATGGAGAAGGGACGCGGCGGCCAGCCGGACGTCCTGCAGGCGGCGCGCAACATCGAGGAGCCGGGGTGGCTGGCGGACGTGGCCGCGTTCGGGCCGGAGCTGTCCGTCGCCGAGCGCCAGCACCTGCTGGAGATCGTCGACCCCACCGAGCGCCTGCGCGCGGTCAGCGTGCTGCTCACCCACCAGCTGGAGATCCAGGATCTGAAGAACAAGATCCAGTCCGAGATCCAGAAGGGGATGGAGAAGACCCAGCGGGAGTACTTCCTGCGCGAGCAGCTGAAGGCGATCCACCGCGAGCTGGGCGAGGGCGACCCGCAGCAGGCGGAGATCGCCGAGCTGCGCCAGCAGGTGGAGGCCGCCGGGATGCCGGAGGACGTCCTGTCCCGGGCGACGCGCGAGCTCGACCGGCTGCCGCAGATCCCCCCCGGCTCGCCCGAGGTGGGGATCGTGCGCACCTACATCGACTGGCTGGTGGCGCTGCCCTGGAGCAAGGCGGCCGACGAGGTGCTCGACCTGAGCCGGGCGACGCAGACCCTGAACGAGGACCACTTCGGGCTGGAGAAGGTCAAGGACCGCATCGTCGAGTTCCTCGCCGTGCGCCGCCTCTCCGGCACCCTGCGCAGCCCCATCCTGTGCTTCGTCGGCCCGCCCGGCGTGGGCAAGACCAGCCTGGGGCGCTCCATCGCCCGGGCGATGGGCCGGCCGTTCGTGCGCGTCTCGCTCGGGGGCGTGCGGGACGAGGCCGAGATCCGGGGCCACCGGCGCACCTACGTCGGGGCGATGCCGGGGCGCATCCTGCGCGGGATGCGCGACGCCGGCGTGCGCAACCCGGTGTTCATGCTGGACGAGATCGACAAGCTGGGCCGCGACTTCCGGGGCGACCCCTCGTCGGCCCTGCTCGAGGTGCTCGACCCGGAGCAGAACCACGCCTTCTCGGACCACTACATGGAGGTGCCCTTCGACCTCTCCCGGGTGCTCTTCATCACCACGGCGAACCTGCTCGATCCGATCCCGCCGGCGCTGCGCGACCGGATGGAGGTGATCACCATCCCGGGGTACACCGAGGAGGAGAAGGTGCAGATCGCCCGCAACTTCGTCGTCCCCCGGCAGCTGGAGCAGCACGGCATCGCCGCCGGCGAGGGCACGGCGGCGGCGCTCGAGGTCACGGACGACGCCCTGCGGCACCTGATCCGCGAGTACACCCGCGAGGCGGGGGTGCGCAACCTGGAGCGGGAGGTGGCCCACGTCTGCCGCAAGGTCGCCCGGCGGGTGGCCGACGCGGACGGCGGCGCCGCCCTGCCGGTGCGGGTCGGGGCGGCGGAGCTGGAGGGCTTCCTCGGGCCGGCCACGTTCGACTTCGGCGCCGAGCAGCGCAAGGACGAGGTGGGCGTGGCCTACGGCCTCTCGGTCAGCGAGTTCGGCGGCGACCTGATCGAGGTGGAGGCCACCTGGATGCCGGAGGGGGCGCGGGCGGACGGGCGTCCCCGGCTGACCCTCACCGGGCAGCTGGGGGACGTGATGCAGGAGTCGGTGCGCGCCGCCCTGACCTACGCCCGGGGGCGCTGCCGGGAGTACGGGATCACCCCCGACTTCTTCGAGCACCACGCCCTGCACGTGCACGTCCCGGCCGGCGCCGTCCCCAAGGACGGACCGTCCGCGGGGATCACCATGACGGCGGCGATCGTCTCCGCCCTCTCCGGGCGCCCGGTGCGCTCGGACGTGGCCATGACCGGCGAGGTCACCCTGCGCGGCCGGGTGCTGGCCATCGGCGGGGTGAAGCAGAAGGCCCTGGCGGCGCACCGCGCGGGGATCAAGACGCTGATCCTGCCCGCCCAGAACAAGAAGGACCTGCCGGAGATCCCGGCGGACGTCCGGCGCGGCCTGCGCGTCGTCTGGGTGGAGCGGGTGGACGAGGTGCTGGAGCGGGTGCTGCTGCCGGTGGCGGTCACGCTGCCGGTGCCGGTCGAGGTGCCGCAGACGCCCCCGACGGAGGTCATCCCCGCCCAGCCGGCGGCGCCGGCCCAGCCGGCGTGGACGAACTAACCCGAGCGCGCACAGGCGCAGACGCAGGCACAGGTCAATAACAAGAGGAGTCACGGACATGCCGAAGGTTGTGGGCATCGATCTGGGGACGACCAACTCGGTGATCGCCGTCCTGGAGGGGGGCGATCCGGTGGTGATCCCCAATTCCGAGGGCGGGCGGCTCACGCCGAGCGTCGTCGCTTTCACCAAGACCGGGGAGCGCCTGGTCGGGCAGCTGGCCCGCCGCCAGGCGGTGCTCAACAGCGAGAACACGGTCGCCTCGATCAAGCGCTTCATGGGCATGACGGCCACGGAGCGCCGCGAGGAGGCGGAGCGGGCGCCGTTCAAGGTCGTCCCCGGGCCGAAGAGCGAGGCGCGCGTCGCGCTGCCGGCCACGGGCAAGGATTACTCGCCCGAGGAGCTCTCGGCGATGATCCTGCAGAAGCTCAAGACGGACGCCGAGAAGTACCTCGGGGAGAAGGTCAACCAGGCGGTGATCACCGTCCCGGCCTACTTCAACGACTCGCAGCGCCAGGCGACCAAGAACGCCGGGCAGATCGCCGGCCTCGAGGTGCTGCGGATCATCAACGAGCCGACCGCCGCCGCGCTGGCCTACGGGCTGGACAAGAAGTCGGCGGAGACCATCCTGGTCTGGGACCTGGGCGGGGGGACGTTCGACGTCTCCATCCTGGAGGTCGGGGACGGGGTCTTCGAGGTCAAGTCCACCGCCGGGGACACCCACCTGGGCGGTGACGACTACGACCAGCGGGTGGTGCAGTACGTCGCCGACCAGTTCCAGCGCGAGCAGGGGATCGACCTGCGCAAGGACCGCCAGGCCCTGCAGCGCCTGCTCGAGGCGGCCGAGAAGGCCAAGATCGAGCTCTCCAGCGTGGTGCAGACGGAGCTCAACCTGCCCTTCATCACCGCCGACCAGAACGGGCCCAAGCACCTCAGCGTGACCCTCACCCGGGCCAAGTTCGAGGAGATCACGAACGACATCACCGAGCGCTGCGTGCCCCCCTTCCGGCAGGCGCTCAACGACGCCAAGCTCGACCCCAGCGCGATCAACGAGGTGGTGCTCGTCGGGGGCTCGACCCGCATGCCGGTGATCCAGCAGCTGGTCAAGAAGCTGACCGGCAAGGACCCCAACCAGGGCGTCAACCCGGACGAGGTGGTCGCCGTCGGCGCCGCCATCCAGGCCGCCGTGCTCACCGGCGAGGTCAAGGACGTCGTCCTGCTGGACGTCACCCCCCTGACCCTGGGCGTCGAGACCCTCGGCGGGGTGGTGGACGCGGTCATCGAGCGCAACACCACCATCCCCACCCGCAAGACCAAGATCTACTCGACGGCGGAGGACGGGCAGACGGCGGTCGACGTCCACGTGCTGCAGGGCGAGCGCCCCATGGCCCGGGACAACATGACCCTGGGCCGCTTCCGGCTGGAGGGCATCCCGCCGGCGCCGCGGGGCGTGCCCCAGGTGGAGGTCGAGTTCGACATCGACGCCAACGGGATCCTGAACGTCAGCGCCAAGGACCTCGGCACGGGCAAGGAGCAGCGGGTCACCATCACCGCCTCGACGCACCTGGACAAGGGGCAGGTTGAGCGGATGGTGCGCGAGGCCGAGCAGCACGCCGAGGAGGACCGCAAGCACCGCGAGACGATCGAGGCCCGCAACCGGGCCGACAGCCTGGTCTACGCCACCGAGAAGGGGCTCAAGGACTACGGCGAGAAGGTCTCCGAGGAGGAGCGGACGAAGATCGAGTCGGCGCTGAACGACCTCAAGGAGGCCCTCAAGGGCGAGGACACCGAGCGCATCCGCACCCTGACCCAGGAGCTCGAGCAGGCCAGCTACCGCATGGCCGAGGCGATGTACGCCGGGACGGGGCAGAGCGCCGGGGCCGCCGGGGTCGACGCCGAGCACGGCGCGGACGAGTCCGGCGCGGCGCCCGGCGAGGGCAGCGGCGGGCGGCGGGACGGCGACGACGTCGTCGACGCCGAGTTCCGCTCGACCGACGACAAGAAGTAACCCGGTCAGGGGAGCGATGGAGGACGGTATGGCGCACAGCCAGACGCCGGGGCATCCCGGCGTCGATCCCCAGCGCACCCCGGCGGAGCCGGGGAACGGCGTCCCCGCAGGGGACGCCGGCGCAGGGGCGGAAGCGGACGAGCAGTCTCCGGCCGCGCACATCGCCCGGCTCGAGAGCGAGCTGGCGGCGGCGCGGGCCGAGGCGGCCGCGAACTGGGACAAGTTCCTGCGCGAGCGGGCG
>DATLLM010000214.1:0-8379 GCA_035537855.1 Chloroflexota bacterium
ACGCGCCGGCCGGCGCCGAGTCCGGCGAGACCGCACCCTGACGCGCCGGGTGGGCGACGCCCGGTCCGTCCGGTCCGCTCGGCGCGGGCGGTCTTTAGCTCCTCCATAGCCAGTCTGTAGCCGATCTCTAGGCCGTCTGCATGCGCTCCCCGGGTCGCCGGCCTAGAGTGGACGAGTGCCCGGGCGCCGCCGGGTGCCCGCCGGCGACTCCAACGCGCGCCGGGGGCCACGCCGGCGAAACGGCGAAACGGCGGCCGACCCCGACGTGCTTCCTGCTGGAGACCGGGACAAGGAGAGTGCTCTCGATGAAACTCAGCCCGCCCACCGTGCGTCCGGCCCGGGCGCTCGCCGGGACCGCTGCCGCCGCCGTCCTCAGCCTGTCCGCGCTGCTGCCGGGGCTCGCCCGCGCCCAGGTGGCGTCGCCACCCAGCGTGCCGGCCGCCGTCCAGGTGCCCCCCGGGAACGTCCGCTTCCTCCTGGGCCACGCCACCGGCACGCAGGACTACCTCTGCCAGCCCGCGACCGCCGGCTACGCCTGGACCTTCGTCGCGCCGGCGGCGACGCTCGTCGACGACAACGGCGCCCCGATCCTCACCCACTTCGCCGGCCCCACGTGGCAGGCGCCAGACGGCAGCGCCGCCGTGGGCGCGCGGGAAGACGGCGTGACCGTCTCGCCGAGCGCGATCGACTGGCTGCTGCTGCGCGCCACCTCGGCGACGCCGGGGCCAGACGGCGGCGGCCAGCTGGCGGCCACGAGCTACGTCCAACGAGTGAACACGACCGGCGGGTTGGCGCCGGCGGGCGGCTGCGACGCGACCACCCTTGGCGCCGCGGCCGAGGTGCCCTACACGGCGGACTACTACTTCTACCAACTCGGCGACGCGGCCGCGGCGGACATGGGCACGCCTCAGCCGTCCCCTGCCGGCATGGGCGACGTGGGCATGCCACCAGCGGCCCCAGCCGCGGTACCGGCGGCACCAGCCGCCCCAGGCCCAGCGTCGGCGGTCAAGATCGCCGGGTTCGCGTTTGGTCCGGCGAACCTGACCGTGGCTCGTGGGCAGACCATCACCTGGACGAACGGCGACGCCGTGGCACACACCGTCACCAGCGACGCCAAGGCGTGGGACTCGGGCCCGGTGGCGCCTGGCGCCAGCTACAGCGCGACCCTCACTGATCCGGGCACCCACACCTACTTCTGCGCCATACACCCGTCCATGCACGGCACCGTGGTCGTCGCGGGCTGAGCCCGGCCCGGCGGGCGCGACGGGCAATACTCGGGCGGCCCTGGCCGGGGGCGGGAGGGACCGCCGTGTCGTCGTCGCCGCCGCCGTTGCCGGGCCCGCCGGCGGCCCCCGCCCCGCGGGGGGCCCGGCCCGGGCGCGCGGCCGGGCCGGTGCGGGTGCTGCTGGCGCTCGACCGGGAGGTGCTCGCCCGTGTGGTCGCCCTGGCCCTGGGGCCGGGGGCCTACGCCACGCGCACGGTGCCGGCGGCCGACGAGGTTGTGGCCGTGGCCGCCGCCTGGCAGCCCCACCTGGCCGTGGTGGACATGGACGCCGGGGGCGCCGCGGCGAGGGCCACCCCGCCCCAGGAGATGGCGAACGCCAGAACGGAGAAGGCCAGCACCGGGTGCTGCCGGATGAACGCCCGCGGCGGCGCGGGCGGGCCGGCTGATTCCGACGGCGGCGGTGCCTCCGTCAGCCGTCCCGCGGTCGCCATCCGGCTCACGCCGATCCTCTCCTCACGCCACCTGCGTCCGAAGCGGCGGCCGCGTGAGCTGCCCGCCGTCGGCCACGGCGACCGCGGCGACGGCGATCCAGAACGCGGCGGCCAGCGCCAGGGACCAGGTCACGTAGACGACGCCCGCCATCGCCGCCGGCGCGAGGAGGAACAGCGTGCTGGCGATGAGGCTCGCGTGCATGAGCACGGCCAGGAGCAGGCTCCCGGTCCGGTCGTAGACCCACACCAAGAGCACCCGGTAGGCCGTCAGTTGGCCGACGAGGCTCAGGACGCCAGTCGCGGTCAGGAAGAGCGTGAGGGGGAGCTCGCCGGCGTAGGTGCCGCTGATCCAGGCGGGGGTCACGGGGTAGTGCCACATCCCCCAGAGGACGCCCACGAACAGTCCGGTGGCCAGCACGCCGTGGCGCAGCCTCAGGCGGGGCGTGGCGAACTCCGTCCAGCCGAGTTCCTCGCCGAGGCCCCCCAAGAGCCCGGCCGCGATGGCGGGCAGCAGGAGGGACGCCTTGTCGCTCGTGGTGAGGATGCCCGGGAGGTAGGCCGGCGAGGTGCGCGACAGCGCGAGGACGACCGCGGTCCCCAGGAGCGGGGCGGTCAGGAGCGCGACCGCGTACCAGCGCGCCCCCACCCGCCACCGGAGCAGCCGGGAGAGGAGCGCCGCATAGCCCGCCCGCCCGGAGACCAGGCCGGTCAGCACGAGGCCCGCTACGGGGGGGCCGAGCTCCAGCGTCAGGACGACGAGCCAGATCAGGCGCTCGATGTGCTCCGGGGTACCCGGGATGCCCGCGGGCCCGCCGACGAGCAGGAGGACGCCGCCCCAGGAGATGGCGAACGTGAGGGCGTAGTAGCCCAGCACCGGGCGCCGCTCGATGAACGTGGCGACGGTCGTTCGCCAGGGAGCGCCCTCGCGCGAGGCAGGCGGGACGGTGGGGACCGACGGGGTAGGCGCCGTGCCCGTGGCCATGAGGCGACCTCCTCTTCTCCCGGACCATCGCACCGGCTCGTCACCGGCCACGTTGCGCGAGGTAACCGAAGGGTCACGCTGGCCCGTTCCGGCCAGGGCTGCCGCGATGAAGGACGGTCTGGCTGCTGCCGGTGCTGCCGGCCGTCACGGCGAGCGGGGCCTGGACGGGCACAGCCGGGGCCAGCCACGTCAGGGGAGCGGGGCTGGCGTTCGCTCCCTCGCGACTCGTGGCGCTCTCCTTGCTGTGTGGCGCTGGCGCTGGCGCCGGTCGCGGTCGGCGTGGACTACCTCGGGACGGTCGCGACGCCCGACGGGCCGCGCCCGCTGCCGACGCGGGGCGCTGCCCCACGCGTCGACGAGCCCATCCTGGGCCATCCCACTCGAGTGGGCCAGAGGGAGAGGGCCAGCACCGCCACCCACAGCATCCAGGCGTAGATGCCGACGCGCTCGATGACCCCCAGCCACGGCGCCGGCGCGTTCGCGGCGAGCAGGGCGACCTGCTGGAACGTCAGGCCGGCGAACACGACGACGGTGAGGAGAGTCCCCAGCGAGTACCAGCGGAACCGCCACCCGTGCAGGAAGGCCCCGGCGCCCATGGCGAGCAGCATGGCGAGCACCATCACCGCCGTCGCCCGCTCGTGCACCGCGGTGCGCGCCGAGCCCTCGATCTCCCGCTGGTCCATCTGGAAGACGGTGCCGCCGAGGTAGCTGAGGAGGGCGTAGAGCACCAACAGGGCCCCGGTGAGGCGGGCCACGGGCCGCCGGGCGGCCGCCAGCCAGACGCCCACCCCGAGCGCCGCCACCAGCAGGTTGTACGGAGCCCCCGCCACCGCGACCAGGAAGGCCCGCGTGGGGGCCCCCTCGGCCAGCAGCTCGCTGAAGGCCTGCGCGACCGGGCTGTAACCCGGGTACCGCGACCAGGCGTAGACCTCGGCGCCGACGTACAGCACCGACGAGAGGACCCCGCAGGCGAGCAAGACCTTCCGCAGCATCGTGCGCCAGGCAGCGCCTTCGCGCAGGGAAGTGGGGACGGCAGAGCCCGATGGGGGGGATGCGGTGATGGTGGCCATGAGGCGACCCCCTTTCCCCTCGAACATCGCCCCCTCAGGTTGCTGGCGACGTTGCGGGTGGCAGGTGGAAGGTCAGCGATGCCCCGTTCTTCCAGAACTGTCTCGTTGTCGCCGTGTCCTGGCAGGCCGGGCGGTTGCCGGGACGCGCAGGGCCTTGGTGCCCGACCCGGCGCGCCACAGCCGGAGGCCACACTGCGGTGCCCAACAGCCTTCAGACGGACCATGGGACCGCCCGGCGCGGCGCAGATTCCTGTAACCGACGAGCACCCGAGCGCAACCTGCCGGTCCACCTCGCAGAGGGATGCTCGTATGTGAGGGCCCAGGCCGCGCTTACCGCCCCGATCGGCTGCGGGGCATCGGTGCCCCACGGAGCGGGCGACGAGCAACCGGACACCAGTCCACGGCCTTCCTCGCCCAGAGAGGAGGCAACGGCATGGGCGAACAGATCGTGGCCGAATGGGGGAACTACGTCGGCTGGAACGTCACCGCCATCGTGCTGGTTCTGGTGGCGGCGAAGTGGCCGAAGCTCGCGCGGGGGCTCTTCAGCGTGCTCTTCCTCGGGGCGGGCGCGTGGAACCTGTTCGCGTCCCTGACGATGCCCGCGTTCTACGTCGCGACCTACGGCCCCGTGGCGACGCCGCCCTACGCCGCGTTCATCAGGGGGCCGTTCGCGGCCAACCCGGCGCTGTTCGTCGTGCCCATCGCCACCGGGCAGCTCGCCATCGGCATCCTGGCGGCCGGCACCGGAGCGCGGGTGCGGCTGGCGATGGTCGGCGTCATGGCCTTCCTGCTGGCCATCGCGCCGATGGGTGTGGGCTCAGCCTTCCCGTTCAGCGTCTTCGGGATCCTGGCGGCCTACCTGCTGTACCGGACGCCGTTCGACACCTCGCTGTTCGAGGACGTCGGGGCGACGGCGGCGGCGACGACCCGCACCTTCCAGCCACGCGGGCGCGCACGCCCACACCGCTAGCGCCAGCGGGCGCCTTCGGGGGTGCCGGATAGTCGCCCCTCTCGGCTCTCCTGGCGGGCGGTCGCCGGCGGGGCCCAGCGGACCAGCGATGCCGCAGCCCTCGGGGGCCGGGAGAGCCGCTCTCCCAGCCCCCTGGGGGTATCCCGTGGATCGGAGCTGGGCTCGCCCGGCGCACCATGACCACTTCTTCGCTCAACAACCTCAACTCGCCCCGTGTCGCCCATCCCCGCCGTGCCGGCATGGGCACCCGTCCGCCGCGGGGGCGGTCACGGCGAGCGGTCACGGCGAGCGGTCACGGCGAGCGGTGTGGCCCACAAGGGGCTCGCTGCCGGGGGCGTGGTCAGCCGTGGCGAGCACGAGACGGGGCGTGCCAGTGCGCTCGTGGGGGGGCCTGCGGCGCCAGAGGGCAAGGAGACCCCTGGACCTCCCACACGCCGCACGGCCCTCTACGCGCCGGTGGCGGCGTGGTCGTCGGGGCGCCCGTGGAGTACAGATACCCAGCCGCCGAGGCGTACCGAGGCGGTACGTTCGCCGGATGCTCCTCTCTGCCGTGTACGCCATCGTCTGCGCCTTGCTCGACCTGCTGCTCGTCCGCACGCGCTCAGAATGCGCCCAGGCGGCGGAACTGCTGGCCCTCCGGCAAGAGGTGCGCGTGCTCCGGCGGCAGGGCAAGCGGACGTGCTGTCAGGCCGCTGATCGGCTCCTCTTGGCCGCGCTGAGCCGCGGCGCGCCGCGCGCGGCGGGGGGCGCTTCCCCGACCGGCGGGTCTGGTCGCGGCCAAGGTGGCGCTGGACACCGCGGACGTGGTGGGGAGACCTGGAGGCGGTGCCTACCCTCGGTCGAGCGGCAGAACCCGTCGCCTCGCTCCTCGCCGGCCGTGCTGGTCGTAGGCCGCATTGCCTTTACGTGGTGCGGGCGGATCGTCATCGTCTCGTCGACCGGTGACGGCTCGGCCGCAGCGTCCGGAGGAGCAGCCCGGTGCGCGCGAACGCCCAGACGCCGGCGAAGCCGCCGCAAACCAGGGCGACCCCCGAGACGTCCGGCCCGAAGCGGAGGAGGAAGCGCGCGAGACCGCTCGAGAGGAGGAGCACGGGGGTGGCAGCCAGCAGCAGGTTGGGCACGACCGGGAGCAGGACGTGGAGCACCGCTACCCGGCGCCGTGAGGGGCGGCTGTCCGGCTCACGCTCCCAGCCGCGCAGGCGCCGGAGGGTTGTGGCGACTCCCAGGACCTGCAGGACGGGGATCAGGAGCAGGCCGCGGAGCGCCCACGGCGTGATGGCGCCCCACCGGCTCGGAGCGGGCTTGCGGCCGGCCAGCAGCGCGGTCACGCCGTGCCCGATCTCGCCAAGGGCGGGGACCATCGCGAAGTGGTCGGCGTTGAGCAAGAGGACGAAGCCGCGCTTGCGCTCCGGCAGGAGCGCCACGTGGGCGAAGAAGTCGGGGACCACGCCGTCGTGCCAGACGACCCGCGTCGGCCCCGTGTCGTCGACGAGCCAGCCCATGCCGTAGTGGCCCTTGAGGACGCCCTGGTTGGCCTCGACCGCCGGGCGCTGAGTCTCGGCGATGCCGGCGGGTGGCAGGACCTGCGCGCCGCCGTACCGGCCGCCGCTCAGCTGCGCGATCAGGTAGTGCGCCAGGTCCTCGGCGCTGGAGATCAGCAGGCTCGACGGGAGCGAACCGGGAGCGAGCTCCTCGTCGGGGTCGGCCACGGGGTGGCCGAACCAGAAGCGGTGCCCCATCGCCAGGCCGGCCCGCCGGGCCCCGTCGCGCGACGTGTGGCTGTGGCACATCTCGAGCGGGCCGAAGATGTGGTTCTTGACGTACGCCGGGTAGCTCTCGCCGCTCGCGGCCGCGACGACCAGCCCGAGCAGGTCGTAGTTGGCGTTGCTGTACTCGAAGGCGGAGCCGACGGGGCGGGAGAGCCGGACCGAGGCCAGGGCGCGCGCCTGCCGCTCTGGCGCGCCAGGGCTGCGGTCGGCCGCCACCATCGGCGCCCAGCCGCAGGCGGAGGACAGCCCGCTCGTGTGGTAGAGCAGCTGGCGGACCGTGATGCGGGCGGAGGCGGCCGAGTCGGCGACGCGGAACCACGGCAGGTACCGCTGGACCGGGGCGTCGAGGTCGACCTTCCCGTCCTCAACGAGCTGCATCACCGCCAGGGCGGTGAGAGACTTCGTCGCTGAGCCGATGACGAAGGGCGTCTGGGGCGACGGCGGCGGGCCACCCGGACGCGCGTGCCCGAAGCCGCGCTGGTGGGCGACCCGGTCGGCCTCGACGATGGCGAGCGCCGCGCCGGGCACGTTCAGCCGGCGTAGCTGCTGCTCGACGTAGGCGTCGACGGCGGCGTAGGACGCCGCGGCGGGAGGTGGGTCGGGCCGCCAGGCCGGCACGGCGTCGGTCGGCCTGTCCGGGGTCACGCTGGGCTTCACGAGCAGTCCTCCTCGACGGCGGCCCCCCGGGGGAGGGCCACCCACTCGTGGCGAAGGCGGCCAGGCCGAGCGCGCCGATCCACGGCCACCGCCGGCAGCACGCTGCCGGCGATCACCAGGGGGGCCGCGAGCGCGGCCTGGGTCAGCAGCATGGTCGGCTCGGCGAACTGCCTGTCACGCCACAGCTCCAGCGTGTACAGGCCGCCAGGCACGATCGACGCCAGCCACGGCATCACCCGGGGCGGGGTCGGTTCCGTGCGGTTCATCACGGCCTCCAGCCTCCATTCTCCATTCTCCGGATCAGGAGCATCGGCGCCAGCGGACCACCAACAGCATCCTCCGCCGGGGTCGCCGTGGTGGTTGCCGTGGGTCAACCCACGGTGAAGGCGTCACAGCGCACCCCGAGCGCCAGGACCTGCGCTGGAGACGGGAACGTCACGGCAACTCGCTGGCGGGGCGGCGGGCGGATGGCGCAGGACTCGGCGGTGCGTCAGTCGTCGCCCTCTACAAGCGCCATCGATTCCCCGGCGAGCTCATCAGTCACGCGGTCTGGCCGTCCTGCCGATTCCGCTTGAGCTGCCAGGACGCCGCTGGGCATCCTCGTGCGGCCGCGACGCGACCGGGCGGCGGCGGAGACCTCCCTCCGGCGCGTCGTCACCGGGTGTGGGTCCCACCCGCGGGTGGTCGTCGCGGACAAACCCGCGAGCACTCCGCCCGCCGGGCGGCGCGTCCTGACCCGGACGGAGCACCGTCGAGACAAGCGCGCCTGAGCAACCGAGCGGAGCACTCCCGCCGGCCCACGCGGCGACGAGAACGGGTGCTCCAGCGGTCCGAATCGCCGGCGCACGCGCAGCAGTTCATGGCGCCGTTCGGTCCGATCAGCGATCACATCCGCCCGCGCCGCCGCCGCCTCCCAGCCCCCGAGTACCACCAGCTGCTGAGGGCCGCTTCGCCACCTGGCAGGAGATCACGGGTCTCGCCGCGGCGTCGCCGCCAGGATGGCTGATCCACGACGCCTTCGCTCGTTCCCCGCCGAGCTCAGCGTCGTGAACGTGACTCACAATGCTGAGTGCGGGCACGGCGGGGCGGACTGACCCCTAACGTGATTGGCGATCCCTACCACGGAGGAGAGGACCGGTGGCGACCGAGGAGCCCCCACTGACGGCGGGCGAGGCCGGGGCGGGGAGGCGAGAGGCGTCAGCGACGCAGCCGGGG
>DATLLM010000215.1:0-3995 GCA_035537855.1 Chloroflexota bacterium
CCTCCGGCGATCCCGGCGACGCCGGCCAGCGGCAGCGCCCAGGCCACCGCGAGCGGCGCGCCCCCACCGGTGCGCGGCAGGGCCGGCGCGGCGGTGGGCGCGACGACGAACCAGACCCCGCCGACGTTCTGCCCGTTGGTGTCGCCCGGGCCCATGTCCGTGCGGTAGTAGTAGAGCAGCTTCCCGTTGTAGGTCACCTGCCGGCGGCCGTCCGCCTGCACGGCGACGCCCACCGTCCCGCCCAGCCCGGGGCCCAGGGTCGGCGTGCCGCTGGCCTGGTTGTACGGCGGCCAGGTGACCAGACAGTTGTCGACGCAGGCGCTCGTCGTCCCCTGGTCGCGCGTGAACTCGTAGAGCGTGCGCCCCTGGGCGTCGGTCACGAAGGGACCGACGGCGTTGTTCTGTGCCGAGCGCAGCGTCGGCATCGCCTGCGCCGCGACGGGCACCGCCATCCCGGCGGCTCCCAGCGCGATCCCGACTCCGAGCAGCATCCCCTTGGCCCGGCGCATCCGGCCGGCCCCCCGCAGCCACTGCATCACCCGCTCACCTCCGTGCCTTCTACTGCCTCTGCGCCACCGGCACACCGCGCGGTGGCCGCCCCATTGTAGATCGCGCGCGGCGCCCGTCCACCCGGCGGGTCCCGGCGGGTCCCGGCAGGGCCCCGCCGGGCGCGGGGCGGCGCCGGCCGGTAGACTTGCTCGGCGCAGCCGCCGCTGCGCCCGGGCCGGCGGCGCCGGCCGGCGGCGCCCGGCGGGGACCGCCCCCGAAAGACCGAATCACTACCTGAAGCCGAGGCGCTGGAGCAGTACCATGCCCTTCAAGTTCCTCTTTCTCCCCCCCCAGAGCGACCGCACCCGGGATATGGCGGCCCAGATCGCGGACGAGGTGCCGGACGCCCAGGTGGTGCTGGCCGAGTCCGAGGAGGAGGCCAGGCGCGAGATCGCCGACGCGCCCGCCGCGTACGGCACGCTCACGCCCGCCGTGCTCGCCGCCGCGCAGCAGCTCGCCTGGGTGCAGGCCCCGGCGGCCGCCCCGCCGGCCGGGTACTACTTCCCCGAGCTGATCGCCCACCCGGCGACCGTGACCAACCTGCGGGGCATCTTCAACGACCGCATCCCCACCCACATCATGTCCTACGTGCTCAGCTTCGCCCGCGGGCTGCACATCTACGGCCCCCAGCAACGGGCGGCGACCTGGCGGCCGCACGGCGAGTCGAGCGTCGTCTATCTGCCCCGGGCGACGGCCGTGATCGTCGGCGTCGGCAACATCGGGGGCGAGACCGCCCGGCTCTGCGCCACGTTCGGGATGCGCGTGCTCGGGGTCGACGCCCGGCGCGAGGACGCGCCGGAGGGGGTGGCCGAGCTGCACCGTCCGGACGAGCTGGACGCCCTGCTGCCCCAGGCGGACTTCGTCATCCTGACCATCCCCCACACGCCGCAGACGGAGGGGCTGTTCGACGCCGGGCGCTTCGCGCGGATGAAGCGGAGCGCCTTCTTCATCAACATCGGCCGGGGGATGACGACGAAGCTGGACGCGCTCAACGACGCCCTGCGCAGCGGCACGATCGCCGGCGCCGGGATCGACGTCTACGAGATCGAGCCGCTGCCGGCGGACCACCCCCTGTGGTCGGCGCCGAACGCCATCCTCACCCCCCACGTCGCCGACCGCGGCCCGGACCTCGACCCGGAGCGGGTGGCCGTGATCTCCGAGAACGCCCGGCGCTTCGCCGCCGGGGAGCCGCTGCTCAACGTGGTGGATAAGGCGAGCTGGTTCTGAGCGCCCTGCGGGCGCGCGGGGCGCCGGCGCTGCCCGCTCAGCGCGGCAGCGTGTTGTCCTTGATGTAGTCCCAGTTGAGGTCCCACCCCAGGCCGGGGATCTGGGGGACGTGCACGAGTCCGTGCTCGTCCATCGGGTCCGTCGGGGCGTTCAGCCAGGGCGGCGTCGCGTCGTAGTCCAGGAAGGGGTGCAGCAGCCCCCGCTCGTAGTACTCCCCGGCGATGCCCATGGCGCAGAGGGCGCTGAGGTTCCCCGGGCCACCGCCGTGCACCTCGAGGCGCACCCCGTGGGCCTCGCAGAGGTGGATCGTCTTCATCAGCGGGGTCAGCCCGCCGACGTCGCCGGTGCCGCCGCGGCTGATGTCCGCCGCGTTGTGCACGATCCACTCGGCGCGGGCGTACATCTTCCCCTCGACCGTCTCCGGACCGACGATGTGCAGGGAGCGCAGTTGCTCGGAGAGCCAGACGTAGGAGGACATGCTGTGCTCGTCCATGCTCTCCTCCATCCAGTGGTAGTTCAGCCGCTCCAGCTCGCGCCCCAGATAGAGCGACTGCTCCCGGTCGTAGTAGTGGTAGGGGTCGAGCATCAGCACCATGTCCGGGCCGACCGCCTCGCGCACGGCGGCGCAGGCGGCGACGTCCCGCTTCGGATCAGGCGCCCCCGGCATCGGCGGCTGCCAAGTGTGCAGCTTGAAGGCGGTGTACCCCTTGCGCTGGCAGGCCAGGGCGAAGTCGGCGTACTCCTGCGGCGTGCTCAGCCCGCCGGGGAGGTCGTCGCCGCACATGGTGCTGGCGTAGGCGGGGACGGTGTCCCGGAACGCGCCGAGCAGGCGGTAGACGGGCTGCCCCAGGGCCCGCCCGGCGAGGTCCCACAGGGCCATATCCACGCTGGCCAGCACGCGGTCGGTGATCCGTCCCATATTCAGGCGCTGCGATTCGCGCAGGTGCTGCCAGATCCGCTCCCGGTAGTAAGGGTGCTCGCCGAGCAGCCGGGGCCTGACCACCCGCTCCAGCACCTCGCGGTCGGCCCCCAGGCAGTAGCCCTCGGCGCCGTCGTCGGTGACGATCTTCAGCAGCGACGCGCTGCTCTCCCGCTCCGGCCCCGGGTGGGCGTGGCCGTGGTCGTCCGCCACCGTCCGCGACGTGGTCCGGAAGCGCTCGACCGAGACGTCGACGATCTTCATCCCCGTTCCCCTTCCCGTTCCGTGTCCCGCGCTCGCGCCCCGGCCCGCCAGCGCGGCGCCTGGCCGTGCGCATCAAGGTAGGCGCCGGGCGAGGCGATGGCGCCGTAGGTCTCCGGCCGGCGGTGGCGCCACAGCTGGTGGCGGAAGTCCGCTTCGCCGCCGACGCCGAACGAGCGCACCAGGCGCCGGCGGGCGAGGTCGAGCGTCGCCACCGCCGTTCCGGCGTAGCGCCCCGTCTCGGCCAGAGTCAGCCCGTCCGGGCCGACGATCCCGCTGCGCCCCAGGGCCATGCCCGGCATCCAGGGCTCGTCCTCGCCCGTGCCGTGGTTGACGGTGCAGACGTAGACGCAGTTGTCGATCGCCCGGGCGCGCAGCACGGCCTCCCACCCCGCCTCCCCGTACATGCTGTAGACGGTGGGGTGGAAGAGCAGCTCGGCCCCGCCCAGGGCGAGCAGCCGGGCCGCCTCGGGGAAGTTGACGTCGAAGCAGATGAAGACGCCGGCCCGCACCGTGCCCGCGGCGCGGCAGGGGATCTCGAACACCGTCCAGGCGTCCCCGGGCACGAGCCCCGATTCCAGCTCCGGGGTGGTCAGGTGCACTTTGCAGTAGGCGCCGCCGTAGCGCCCGTCCGGGTCGAACCACAGGGCGGCGTTGCGGGCGACGCCGTCGAGCACGCCCGCCAAGGGGGCGATCAGGTGCAGGCGGTGGCGCCGCGCCAGGTCCCCGCACCAGCGCGCCGTCTCGCCGTCCGGGAGCCGTTCGAGAGGCAGACTCGCGGCCCCCCCGGCGGTGGCGAAGGTCTCCGGCAGGCAGGCCAGCTCCGCCCCCTGCTGCGCCGCCGCCGCCACCGCCGCCGCCGCGGCAGCCAGATTCCACTCCCGGGCCGCCGCCGGCGACGCCCCCGCCGGCGGGTTCGCCGTCGAGCAGGCCGCGACCGTTACCGGACGCGCCGCCGGGGCCGCCCTGTTTTCGCTCGTCACGCTCGTCATCGAGGGGCGGATTTTACCCCCACCCCCCTGCCCCCTCCCCGGGGGAG
>DATLLM010000216.1:0-2200 GCA_035537855.1 Chloroflexota bacterium
GCAGGACCGTCAGCAGGAGGGCGACGCCGAGGCGGTGGCCAAGGGGTACGGGCTGTGGGTGGCGAAGGTGGTGGCGAGCCGGCGCTTCGGTGGCCCGCGGACGGCCGGCGGCGCCGGGGAGCACGACGGGAAGGCTGACGGCGGGAAGGGCCCGCAGCGCGAGGGGGACTGGCACCTGCTCGACGGGGAGCCGCAGACGGGGGCGCTGTTCGATCGAGAGATCGTGGAGCGGATGGGCGAGGACTTCTACGCGCAGGTCTTCGTCCCGGCGATCAAGGACGCCCGGGCGGACGGGAAGTCCTACGAGCAGATCCGGGACACGCTGCGCCGGGGCTGGAAGGTCTGACCGGGAGGGCCTGCCCGCCGGCCGGGGGCGGCTCACCAGAGCGTCCACCCCCAGAAAGCCTGGGCCAGGGTGAGCGCGCCGAAGAGGAAGAAGATCGCCGCGGCGGCGAGCTTGATGGCGTGCTCGGGCAGGCGCCGGCCGAGCACCCGGCCGGCGACGATGGCCACCGCGTCGGCGGCGACCATGCCCACGGTTGACCCCAGCCAGACGCCGACGAAGGCTTCGCGGTGGGTGGCCAGGGTGACGGTGGCGAGCATCGTCTTGTCCCCCAGCTCGGAGAGGAAGAAGGCGCCGGCGACGGTCAGGAAGGGGCCGAAGCGGGGGCGCTTGTTGCTCTCGGACTCGTCGTAGGTGTCGCCGCGGAGGGTCCAGAGGGCGAAGCCGATGAAGGCCAGGCCGGACGCCAGCTGAATCCAGAAGGGGGGGATCGTCTGGCCCAGCACCTCGCCCAGCACCACCGAGAAGAGGTGCACCACCAGGGTGGCGACGGTGACTCCGGCGAGGGCGATCTTCCACGAGTAGCGCGTGGCGAAGGCGAGCGAGACGAGCTGCGACTTGTCGCCCATCTCCGCCAGGAAGATGAGGAAGGCGGCCTGCCAGAAGGCGTCCATGCGATCTCCGGCGGAGCCGAGTGGCGTCGCTGGCGGGTGACCTGCGGAGGGACCTCCGGTGCGCAGGACACTCCGACCCTCCCCACGCCGCTCCGCGACTGGGTGGGCCGGAAGTCTGGCCGGACGCTCGCGGCTGCGCCGGCCGTAGCCGGCCGGGCACCTCAGCGCCGATGCGACCACGGCACAAGGCCGAGTCTGTTGACCGCATCTCCGCCGCGGCCGGCCCGTTCGGGCGAACGGTGCTGCCGGCGCCGGCGGTGGTTACTCCCCTCCGGGACGCCAGAGAAGTATACCAGCCCCGGCGCCCCGCCGGGTGGGCGATGGGGTGTGGGGTGCGGGCGGGTGATCCGGGGGGAGTACACTCCGCGGGCGATGGAGACCTCGCCTGAAGGCCGGCTGGTGGTGGTCGTGGTCTGGGACGGGCTGCGCCCGGACTTTCTGACCCCGGAGGTGACGCCCACCCTGCTCGGCCTGGCCGGCGGGGGCGTCTGGTTCGGGGCGAGTCACTGCGTCTACCCCTCTGAGACGCGGGTCAACGCCTCGGCGCTGGCGACGGGCTGCGGGCCGGGGCGCACGGGCATCACGGCGAACAGCATCTACGTCCCCGGCTTCGATCCGGAGCGCCCGGACGTCGCGGTCAACACCGGCGACCACACCCAGCTGGCGCGGCTGGAGGCGCTGGATGGGCCCCTGCTGCGGGTGCCCTGGGTGGGGCAGGCGATCGAGGCCGCGGGGGGCGCGATGGTGGTGGCCAGCTCGGGATCGCCGGGCTCGGCGCTGCTGCAAGATCCCTCGCCCGGGGGGACGACCGTCAATCAGGCCATCCTGCGCCCGGAGCCGGTGGCGGCGGCGGTGCTGGCCCGCTTCGGGGCGCCACCGCCGGATTCGTTCCCGGCGACGGGGCGGAGCGACTGGGTCACCCGGGCCTTGCTGGAGTATCTCCTGCCTGAGGTGCTGTTGCCCCGGGTGCGGGCGGGGCGCCCGGCGCTGGCCCACTGGTGGCTGACCGACCCCGACCACACGGCGCACCATCTGGGTCTGGGGGTGCCGGAGACGGTGTGCTCGCTCGGCGAGAACGACCGGCGGCTCGCCGCGCTGATGGCACGGCTTGACGATCTGGGGCTGCTGGAGCGCACGGACGTGCTGCTCACCTCGGACCACGGCTTCAGCACGCCCGGTCCGCCCGCCGGGCCGGGGCGGGACTTCCGCGCCGCGCTCGCGGCGGCGGCGGGCGGACCGGGCG
>DATLLM010000217.1:0-3324 GCA_035537855.1 Chloroflexota bacterium
GGACGAGCCCGTCCCCGCGGCCGACCGGCTGCTCGCCCGGCCGGTGCTCGAGCCCGGGGAGGTCCGGACGCCGCAGGCGGCGGAGGTGGGCGGATGAACCTGACCGAGAGCGTCCGGGTGGCCCTGCGGGCCCTGGGCGCGAACAAGCTGCGGGCCGCCCTGACCATGCTGGGCATGATCATCGGGGTGGGCGCCGTGATCGCCCTGATGTCCATCGGTCAGGGCGTGCAGGCCAGCGTGACCTCGCAGATCAAGGGCCTGGGCAGCAACCTGCTGTTCGTCACCCCGGGGGCGACCACCTCCGGCGGCGTGCGCGCCCAGGCCGGCAGCGCCCCCACCCTGACCTCCGAAGACGCGGACGCCATCGTCGACTCCGGGCAGGTGCCGCAGGCCGTCGCCGTCGCCCCGGAGGCGGGCAACTTCGGTCAGGTGGTGGCCAACGGCCAGAACACCTTCACCCGCCTCAACGGGGTGACCCCGGACTTCCTCGGCGTGCGCAACTTCTCCGTCGCCGAGGGGGAGTTCTTCTCCCCCGAGCAGATCTCCTCCCGCTCGCTGGTCGCCGTCCTGGGCGCCACCTCGCGCCAGAATCTCTTCGCCGAGAGCGACGCCATCGGGCAGACGGTGCGGGTGAACAACGTCAACCTGCGCGTCATCGGGGTGATGGCCTCCAAGGGGGCGCAGGCCCAGGGGAACCAGGACGACGTCATCTACGTCCCCCTGTCCACGATGCAGACCCGCCTCAACCGCAACCGCACGGCGCGGGGCGGGCAGACCGTGCAGACGATCAACGTGCAGCTGGCGGACGACCAGGACGAGACCCGCGTCGCCGCCGTGCAGAGCATCGGCGAGCTGCTGCGCGAGCGCCACCGGGTGGCCGAGGACGACTTCACCATCCGCAGCCAGGACGACCTGCTGCAGACGGCGAATCAGATCGCCGGCTTCATCACCATCTTCCTGGGCTCGGTGGCCGGGATCTCCCTCCTGGTCGGCGGGATCGGGATCATGAACATCATGCTGGTGTCGGTCACCGAGCGCACCCGGGAGATCGGCATCCGCAAGGCCATCGGGGCCAAGCGCAGCGACATCCTCACCCAGTTCCTGATCGAGGCCACCGTGGTCAGCGTCGTCGGCGGGGCGATCGGCATCCTCATCGGCGCCGGCGGCTCCCGCCTGCTGAACGGGCTGCGCCTCGGCGGCCCGGGGGCCCAGCCGATCCAGACCGTGGTCTCGCCCGACGCCATCCTGCTGGCCTTCACCGTCTCGGCCCTGATCGGGCTGTTCTTCGGGGTCTACCCGGCGGTGAAGGCCTCCCGGCTCAACCCCATCGAGGCCCTGCGCTACGAGTGAGGCCGCGCCCGCGGCCGCGCTCACGGGCCACCACCACCGCTACCAGGGAGTCGTCGTGTTCAAGAATCTGCTCATCGGCGTGGCCATCTTCGGTCTGGGCTGGGGGGCGTCCTTCGGCGCCGGCGCCGCCTGGGGGCGGCGCAGCACCGCCGCCGCGGCCGGCCCGCAGGTCGTCGCCGCCGGTCAGTTCGGCGCCGGCGCCGCCGCGGCGGGGACGCAGGCGGGGACGCAGGGCGCCGCCGGGGGGGCCGCCGCCGCGCGGGGCGCCGCCGGCACGGTCGACCGGGTGGACGGACAGACCCTCTTCGTCGCCGGCCCCAACGGGCAGCAGACGCGGGTCGCCCTCACCGACCAGACCCAGATCATGAAGCAGGCCTCGGGGACGCCCGCCGACCTCACCCCCGGCAGCCGGGTGGCCGTGGTGTCCCAGGGGCAGCCGGGCCCGGACGGGACGATCACCGCCGCCAGCGTGAGCCTCCTCCCCGAGGGCGCCGCCCCCGGCGCCCAGGGCCAGGGCGGCCAGGGCGGGGCCGCCCAGCGGGGCCAGGGCGGCCAGGGCGGCCAGGCCCGTCAGGGCGGCTGAGCGCCCGCCCCGCACCGCCCCGGCGGTGCGTCTGCGAGCGGTGCGTTATCCTGATCGTGAGCCATGTGGCGCCGCGTCCTCCTGCGTGAAGCCGTCCACCTGCTGGCCATCCTGGCGGCGGTGAGCATCCTGCACCACACCCTGGGGGCGTTCGAGGTGGAGGGGGCGAGCATGGAGCCCACCCTCCGCAGCCGCCAGTACGTGGTGGTGGACACCCTGATGCCCCGCACGCGCAGCGTCCAGCGGGGGGAGGTGGTGATCTTCCGCTACCCCCGCGACCCCGAGATGGAGTACGTCAAGCGGGTGATCGGCCTCCCCGGCGAATCGATCGCCATCGCCCACGGCCGGGTCTGGGTCAACGGCCAGCCGCTGCAGGAGCCGTACGTCCGCGACCTGCCGCGCTACGTCTGGGGCCCCGGGCGCGTCCCCGCCAACAGCCTCTTCGTCCTGGGCGACAACCGCAACAGCAGCAGCGACTCCCACCTCTGGGGGACGGTGCCCCTGGACAACCTCGTCGGGCGGGCCCTCTTCGCCTGGGGGCCGCCGGTGCAGTGGACGTGGCTCAGCGGGCAGTCGCCCCACATCGCGGCCGTCGGAGGCGCCGCCGGCGCACCGGACGGCGTCACCCGCACCGGCTAGGCCGGTGCGCCGCGCTCCGGGACGCGCCGGGACGACCGCGCCCGCCGCCCCGTCGCCCTCAGACACCCGCTGCCCCGCGGCCCCGCCGCGTCCCTCGCTGCCCGCTCGGGTCCGGCCCGGGCACATCTCCCCGTCGGGCGGGACGCGTATACCCGGGCGGCACGCCGTCGCGCGGACCGCGCGCGGCCGGGCGTGGCGGCGCGTAACGGTGCGTAGCCTTCCCCCGAGGAGGTCGAGTTGAAGCGAGTCCACCTTCTTTCCGCCACCGTCTGGCTGACCATCCTGGCCGGCGGCGCCCTCACCCTGGGCGTCCTGGGAGCCGCCCTCCTCTGGCCGGCGCCGGCCGCCGCGCAGGGGACGGCCCAGCCGACCGTGGTCGAGATGGGGGAGCGGGGGACCCAGTTCTACTTCGCCCCCAACCAGCTGACCGCCCCCGCCGGGACGGCCCGCTTCACCTTCCGCAACGCCGGCACCCGGCGCCACAACTTCGTCATCGAAGCGCTCAACCTGCGCATCCCGGACGTCGACGCCGGGGGCACCTACGAGGCCACCTTCACCTTCACCACCCCCGGCACCTACGACTACATCTGCGACCTGCCGACCCACGCCGCCCGGGGGATGACCGGGAAGATCGTGGTCACGGCGGCCGGCGCCGGCCAGAGGAGGGCGGCTCCCAGGACGCCCAGGGTGAGGGCGCCGCCGGCCAGGATGGTCAGCCAGACGGTGGCGGAAAGAAGGTGGACTCGCTTCAA
>DATLLM010000218.1:0-4684 GCA_035537855.1 Chloroflexota bacterium
GGGTGGTGTACCCCAGCTCGTGGAACAGCGGCAGCTGGTCGAGGTAGCTGCGCCGGTCACCGCCGCGGGCGTGGGCGGCCACGATGCCCACCGGCGGGGCGGCCCCGTCCAGCCCGGGGGGGCCGGGGACGAGCCAGCCGCGCAGGGTGGCGCCGCCTTCGGTGGGGAAGGCGACGTCCTGGTAGTCCAGGCCGTACTCGCGCCGCGGATCGGTGTCGAACGGCGGCGGCAGGCCATCCGGGGTGAGGGCCGCCGGCGTGGGGTGGAAGTACCCCGGCGGGTTGGTCAGCCGGTACGACTGCCGGGCGACCATGGCCGCCACCCCGGCGACGAAGAGGACGGGCAGGCTCAGCAGGGAGAGCAGGGCGACCAGGCGGGTCACGTGCGGAGGCCGGCGAGAGTCAGGGCGGCGGGCGGCGCCGCCCCGTTGGCGTAGCCGCCGTCCGCCGCCCCGGCGGGGGCGGCCAGGGCGGCGCTGGTGCGGACGGCGCGCTCGACGCAGGCGCGCAGCTCGTTGGCCAGGACGGTCACGTTCGGCTCCATCACCAGGGTGTCGTGGGTGCCGGGGATGAAGCGGATCTCGACGCCGTCGGCGAGGTGCTCCGTCCAGCCCAGATCGTCGACCCCGTAGTCGTTCGCCGGGTCGCCGACGGCGGCCCGGAAGAGGGTGGCCATGCCGGGCAGGACCTCCGGCTGGTAGGCGGCCAGGGCGCGCAGGTGGGTGTCCCACAGCTCGAGGTCGCGCAGCTTGTGGGGCAGGGTGGCGCCGCGCCGGCGGAGCAGCTTGACGCGCGCCCGCCGGGCGTAGCGCACCAGGGTGTCGTAGCCCTTGCGCGGCAGGACGCGGGCGTAGCCCAGCCCCAGCTCGCGCAGGTTGCGCAGGTTGGCGGTGACGCCGCGGCGGACGGGCAGGGTGGGGCAGAAGGTGTCGATGAAGACGAGCATCGCCGTCTGCTCCCCGGCCCGGCGGAGCTGCTGGGCCATCTCGAAGGCGATCACGCCGCCGCCGGAGTACCCGCCCAGGTAGTAGGGCCCGTGCGGCTGCACGCGGCGGATCTCGGAGATGTAGAGCGCCGCCATGTCCTCCACCCGGGTCAGCGGCGGCAGCTTGCCGTCGACGCCCCGGGCTTGCAGGCCGTAGAAGGGCTGATCCGGCCCGAGGCGCACGGCCAGGGAGCGGAAGTTGAGCACGTTGCCCCCGGCGCCGTGGACGCAGAAGAAGCCGGGGCGGACGGCCCCGCCGGGAGGGGCCGTCCCGGCCTGGATCTCCACCAGGGGCGACCAGCCCGTGGCGCGGCGGGTGTGGGCGATGACCGGCAGCTCGGGCGCCATCGCCGGCGCCTCCTCCGGCTCGGTCGCGTCCGGGTCGGCCGGGCCGTCCTCCGGCAGGACGGCCTCCGCCGTGTCGGTGTCGTTCTCCAGGGTGATCCCCAGCTCCCCGGCGATGACCGCGGCGCAGGTGGCGATGGTCGGCGCCTCGAACAGGGTGGAGAGGGAGAGATCGATGCCGTAGGCCCGCTTGATCTTGGCGAAGAGGCGGACGGCGATCAGCGAGTAGCCGCCGACGTCGAAGAAGTTGTCCTCGACGCCCACCCGCTCCAGGCCCATCAGCTCCTGCCAGAATCCGGCCAGGGTGCGCTCGACGTCGTTTCGGGGGGCCCCACCCTGCCCTTCGGCGGCGGGCGCGCCCGCCGGCGCGCCGGCGGGCGGACGGCCGGGGCCGGCGCTCTCCTGCACCTGCTGGAGCAGCGCCCGCAGGTCGATGGACGAGGCCACCACCTGGGGCAGATCGGTGCCTTCGATGACCCGGACGAGGGCCTCGGCGCCTTCGGCGGCCGGGATGCCGTGCTCCAGAGCCAGATCGAGCAGGTCCCGCCCGCCGCCGCGGCGCGCTCCGTCCGCGGGCGCGGCCATGGCCCCGGCGGCGACGCGCTTGAGCGTGAACCCGTCGACCACCATCAGTACGCGGCCGTCGGCATCGGCCACGGTCACGTCGAAGACGGCCAGGCCGCCGGCGCGGTGCCGGTCGTGGTAGCGGATGTGGCTGAAGATCGTGCGCGTCAGGGGGGCGAAGAGGCGCACCTGCTGGCAGGAGAAGGGGACGTAGAAATCGTCCGCGCTCTCGTACCCGGGCACCAGCGGCAGGCCGGCGTGCAGGGCGAGGTCGAGCAGGGCGGGGTGGGCGGCGTAGACCGGCAGGTCGTCCGCGAAGACCTCGGCCAGCTCGAGCGCGGCGAGGACCTCGGTCTTGCCGAAGTCCACCCGGCGGAGGTTCTTCCAGCGGGGCCCGAAGAGGACGAAGTCCTCCTGCCGGGTGTGCTGCGTCTCCGGCCGGTAGACGACGGAGCGCTGGGCGCAGCGCCGGCGGACGGCCTCCAGGTCCAGCCGGGCGGGCGGGCGCGCGGCCGCCCCCTCGGGGTGGACGACCGTCCCCCGGGCGTGCTCCTGCCAGCTCCCGTCCGTGGTCGAGGCCACCGTCAGCTCGGCGCCGGTGCCCTGGCGCTCGAGCGTGACCCGCACCTCCCGGGCGCCGCCGTCCGGGACGGCCAGCGGGGAGAGGAAGAAGACGTCGGTCAACAGCACCGGACGGCGGTGGTCGCTCCCGGCGACGGCGGCGCGGGCGATCTCCAGGTACCCCGTGCCGGGTACGATGGCCTGCCCGTCCGGGGAGGCGTCCGACTTGAGGCGGTGCTCGTCCAGCAGCCACAGCTCGTCCGTGCGGTAGTGGCTGCGGTAGACCTGCTCGTTCGGCGTGTCCCCGGCGCGGACGCCGAGCAAGGGGTGACCGGCCGGCTGGCCTTCCAGGGGCGGCAGGTCCTGCCCGCCGGCGCCGCCGGCGGCGGCCATCCCGACGCCCTGCCAGACCCCCCAGTCGACGGCGACGACGCGCGTCCGGCCGCCGGCGCGGCTGTTGGCGTAGGCGTTGAGGAACGCGTTCGCCCCGGCGTAGTCCACCTGACCGGCCGGGCCCAGGATGGCGCTGGTGGAGGAGAAGAGGACGAAGACGTCGAGCGGCAGGTCGCGGGTCAGGGCGTCCAGCACGAGCGTCCCCTGCACCTTCGGCGCCAGGACGCGCGCGGCGCCCTCCCGCGTCTTGAGCTGGGCGACGCCGTCGTTGAGCACGCCGGCGGCGTGGATCACGCCGTCGACCGTCCCGAAGCGCTCCCGGACGCCGTCCAGCGCCGCGCGCATCTCCGTCAGGCTGGTCACGTCCGCCCGGACGACGAGCACCTCGGCGCCCAGCGCTTCGAGCGTCTGCACCTGGCGGATCCGCCGGCTGGTGGCGTCCCGGCCGGTGTGGGTGACGAGCCAGCCGGCCCACTGCTCGCGCGGGGGCAGGGCGCTGCGTCCGACGAGCGCGAGGCGGGCGTTCACCGTGCGGGCCAGGTGCTCGGCCTGCACCAGACCGACCCCGCCGAGGCCGCCGGTGATGAGGTAGACGCCGCGCTGGCGCAGGCGGTGGCCGTCCGCGCCGGCGCCGGGCGCCCCTTCAGGGGCCAGGACGGTGCGCTCGTAGCGCTCGACCAGGCGGGTGTCGCCCCGGTAGGCGACGGCGGCCTCGGCCGGGGCGGCCGCCACCTCGGCGACGATCTGGCGCACGATGCGGTCCAGGCGATCGTCGCCGGCGGGCAGGCCGGCCAGGGAGGCGACGTCGACGCTCTGGCAGGTGATCCCGGGATACTCCCGGGGGATCACCTTCACCGGCCCCAGGGCGACGGCCCGCTCGGGGCGGACGACGGCGGCGCCCCCGGCCGGCTGCAGCCCGTCCGTGACGGCGCCGATGTGCAGCCCGGCGGCCAGGTCCCCGGCGCCGAGGGCCTGGGCGAGCCAGAGGAGGCTGTAGAAGCCGCGGTCCTCCGTCGCCGGCAGTCCCTCCAGGCCGGCGGCCGTGCCCGGGCCGGCCGACCAGAGGTGCAGGACGCGCTGGGGCGCCCAGCCGCCGGCGGTCAGGTCCGACAGCAGGTCGAGGTAGCCGGCGGCCGTGCCCGGCTCGAGCCGGTACTCGCCGTCCCCGGCCCGGACGTACTCCGGCCCCGGAAGCACCCGCACCACGTCCTGCCCGGTGGCCCGCAGGCGGGCGACGGTCGCCTCGCCGAGGGCGTCCGGGGCGGCGAAGACGAGCCAGCGCAGGGGCTCCGCGCCGGCCGCGGCGCCCGCGGCGCCCGCGGTCAGCGGCGCTTCGCGCCAGACGGGACGGGAGAACCAGTCGTCGACGTCCGGCAGGCGGGTCAGGCCCGGCGTGGCGTCCGCGCCGGTGGTCGTGCCGGTGGCGCCGGCGGCGCCCTCGACGAAGAGGGGCCGGCCCGGCTCGATCCAGTGGCGCTGGTGCTCGAAGGGGTAGGTGGGCAGGGGCAGGCGCCGCCGGCGGCGCGCGCCGTTGAGCCGGGCCCAGTCCACCGGGACGCCGGCGGCCCAGAGGCGCCCGAAGGCGGTCAGGGCGACGCGCACGTCCGGATCGGCGGCCAGGGGGTGGCGGGTGGAGGCGATCACGGCGCGCGGCGCCGCCAGGCCCTCGGCCCCGCCGTGGGCCTTGACCAGGGAGCCGAGCGTCTGCCCGGGGCCGACTTCCAGGAAGACCCGGTTGGGATCGCTGAGCAGCTCCTTGATCCCGTCGCTGAAGCGCACCGGCTGACGCAGGTGGCGCACCCAGTAGCCGGCGTCGGTCGCCTCCGCGGGGGTGATC
>DATLLM010000219.1:0-4377 GCA_035537855.1 Chloroflexota bacterium
ATCGTCCAGTCCGCGGCCGGCAGGGGACTCGGGGCCAAGGAGGAGGGTGCCATGATGAGACGGCGGTTGCTGATCGGGACGGCGGGCGGTGGGGCGGCGCTGGCGCTCGCCGCCTGCGGCGCGACGGAGGGGAGCCCGGCGGGCGGCGCGGGGAGCGCGCCGGCGGGCGGGACGCCCCAGCCGGTGGCCTGGTCGATGTACGGCGACCAGACGACGCGGCCGGCCTTCGAGGCCATCCAGACGCGCTTCAACGAGCAGAATCAGGGCAAGTACGTCGCCTCGCTGAACCTGGTGAACGGGACGGAGTACATCGACAAGATGCTCGCCGCCCTGGCGGCGGACAGCCCGACGGACGTCTTCCTGACCTACGCCCAGTACAAGCCGGCGTGGGTCAAGAAGGGGCTGCTGCTGGACGTCACCGACCGCTGGAAGACCAGCAAGACGGTGAACACCAAGATGTACTACCCGCCGGTGGTGGACGCCATCAGCTACCAGAACAAGCAGTGGGGCACGCCCTGGGGCTACAACGCCACGGTGATGTTCCACGTGGTCGACCGCTTCAAGGAGCGCAACATCCCCCTGCCGGCCGCGGACTGGACGATGGCGGACTACGCCGCGCTGGCCAAGCGCCTGACCGATCCGGAGAAGAAGATCTTCGGCACGATCAACGCGGCCAACGTGGACGGGCAGCAGGCCTTCTCCCTGATGTGGAACTACGGCAAGCACTACTGGGTCAACCCCGAGGAGACGAAGTCCCTGATCAACTCCGAGGGGGCCGTCGAGATGTTCAAGGCCTTCCAGGACATGCAGTTCAAGGACCAGAGCCTCCCCTGGGCGAACAACAACTTCCGCCCCGAGTTCGGCTTCAACCAGGGCGCGGCGGCGATGTCCATCCAGTACTGCTCGACGGCCTCCTACACCCTGGCCCAGACGTTCGAGAAGCAGGGCTCCTCCTTCGACTGGCAGATCGGCACCTTCCCCAAGGGGCCGAAGGACCAGCAGCACTTCTCGCAGGGCCACATCTGGTCGGTGGCCAAGGGGCAGAAGCAGCCCGACCGGGGCTGGGCGATGGCCGAGTGGCTGGGCAGCATGGAGGCGGAGAAGGTCTGGGCGGAGACGGGGCGGACGCCCCCGCAGGTGCCGAGCCAGGCGCTCTGGGAGCAGTACTTCAGCAAGTGGCCCGAGCCGACGCGCAAGGCCGCGATCGACTTCATCCTGAACACGGTCTACAAGGGGAAGGCGGTCAACTTCCAGTACTGGTCGACCTACGCCGAGAGCCAGCCGATCATGAAGGCGGCCTTGAGCGACATCTTCGGCGAGAAGCAGGTGCCGCCCAAGGTGGCGCTGGACGACGCGGCGCGGCAGCTGGACGAGGTGCTGCGCTCGGCGCCGAAGTAAGTCCCAGGACCCAGGTCCCACGTCAGCCGCGGGAGGGCGGGAGGCCCGTTCGCCGGCCCGCGGCCGACCCGGGACCCGGGACCCGCTCCCCGGGACCCGGGACCCGGGTCCCGGGGAGCGGGGCGGGGCCGGGCCTAGAGGTGGGAGGCGTTCGGCCAGAGGGGCGTCTTGCCGTCCAGGCTGTGCTGCCGCAGGTGCACCTGCGGTAGGCGGCTCCCCCGGTGGGTGAAGACCACCATGGAGTGGATCCAGTAGCAGTCCTCCTGGGGGGCCCGGGCGTCCGCCGGGTCGGTGGGGTTGTACTGCCGGTGGTAGACGTACATCGGCTTGTAGCCGATGCCCCCGGCGGGGACGACCACGTCCCGCACGGTGTGATTCTCCGGGTCGGCGATGGCCATGGCGCCCGGGCCGCTGATCACGTAGAAGGCCTCGACCCGGTTGTCGTGCTGGTGCAGGCTGTTGCCCCGGCCGGGCTTGAAGATGGCCGGGTAGTGGTGGGGGTAGGCGGGGAAGTCCAGGTGGCAGATCGTGACCAGGGCGACGAGGGGCGCGGCGCCGGTGTTGCGGATCTCGTGGCGCACGAACTGGTCGACGACGATCTCCATCCCCGGCAGGAGCGGGGCCTGCACGGGCTCGTCCTCGGGGACGTTCTCCGGCCAGGCCCGGAAGGTGCCCCGCCCGCTGAGGATGTGGATCGCCTCGCTGTCTCGCTGCTCGACCGGGACGGTGACGCCCGGGTCGTAGCTGCGCTCCCCGACGGTGAAGCGCTCGTCGCCGCAGTTCTCCAGGCAGAGCAGCTTGAGGAAGCTGCCGTAGGGCCGGGACTCGGCGATCCCCGCCTCGCGGGGGACGACGATCTCGCCGCTGTAGGCCGGACGGCGCCGGGCGAGGGGGGTGTAGGGGACGCGCCCCTCGCCGGGGAGGACGCCCATCGCGCTGCTCCTTTCTCGGGCCCCGCTCGGGGGGCCGGCTGCGGTGCCCGGGCGGGCCGCCGGGGGCGGGCCCGGTCAGGACGGGGTGATGCCGCGGCGGTTGAGGAGGTGCTGCAGCTGAGGGTAGCTGATCCCGTGCTGCTCGGCGATCTCTGAGGCGTAGCTGACGTTGCGCGGCGGGCTGGGCAGGATGCGGAAGGTGCGCCGGTGCTGCGGGCCGATGACGGCCGGTGCTCCGAGCGCCGTCGGCGGCCCGTCCGGGGCGGCCGTCGCCGTCGCGTCCGCGGCGTCCGGGGCGGCTGCGGCGTCCGCGGCGACGTCGGCCACCAGGCTGCCGACGCCGGAATCGCCGGGGGTGGTGGCGTTGATCTCCTCGACGCGGGCGGCGAGCTCGTGGAGGTGGGTGGTGTAGACGGCGCGGGCGCCGAGCAGGCGGAGGCCGCGGACGGCGTCGTAGGCCAGGCCGAGGGCCTCGATGGCGCTCGTCCCGGCGAGCACCTCGTTGAGCAGGATCAGGCTGCGGGGGGTCGCCGTCTGGAAGATCTGCCCCAGGCGGGCGGCCTCCTCGTCCAGGCGCCCGCGGCCCCGGCCGGCGCCCTCGGCGACGGGGAAGTGGCTGTAGACGGCGTCCGCCGGGCTGAGCCGGGCGCGGGCGGCGGGGAGGAAGAGTCCGGCCTGGAAGAGCACCTGGGCCTGACCGACGGCCCGGGTGTAGGTGGTCTTGCCGCCCCGGTTGGGGCCGGTGAGGATCCAGATGCGGGTCTCGCCGTCCAGGCGGATGGGGTTGGTGACGACGCCGCCGGGGACGTCAGCGGCCGGGGCCTCCCCGGCGACGACGCGCAGGGCGAGGGCGGCGTTGTAGCCGTCCTGGAGGTCGAGCAGGCGGTCGTCCGGGGGGGCGATCTCCGGCCGGCAGACGGGGAGCCCGGCCTCGGTCAGGCGGCCCACCAGGGCGCCGGCGTTGAGCAGGTAGACGATCTCCGGCTCGAGGGCGACGAGGGGGGCGGTGCTGATCTCGGCGTAGCGCCCGAGGGCGGCGGCGACGGGCGCGACGGTGGCCTCGAGCAGCTTGCGCAGGTCGCGGAAGAGGGGATTGTCCGGGTTGCCGACGTCGACGTTGTAGATCGGGGAGAGGGCCCCCCCTTCCCCGGGGCGGTGGCGCCCCCGGCCGAGGAGGCGCTCCAGCAGGGGGGTGCGGCTCTCCACCCGCTCCGGGCTGACGCCGAGCAGGGCGGCGCCCTCGGGGAGCAGGTCTCGGGTGAGGTTGATCCCGATCGTCACGCTGGTGGCGCGCTCCAGGGTGTGCCGCAGGACGGGGGCCTCCTCCTGGAGGGCCCGGAACCGGGGCCCGGCGACCGTGGCGGCCAGGGCGTCCCGCAGGGCGCGCAGGGCCGCCGAGCGGGGCGCCGCCGCCTCGAGGGTCTGCAGCAGGCGCAGGCTGACCGCGACGTAGCGCTCCAGCACCTCGAGGCGGTAGGCGATGTGGGCCACCGACCAGGCGTTGCGCAGGCGCGGGCTGGGGTCGGCGCCGAGGGCGGCGAGGTCGCCGGCGACGCCTTTCAGTCCGTCGCGCAGGGCCGCGTCCGCCAGCAGGTCGGCGAGCACCTCCTGGCGGTAGGTGATCGTCTCGGGGTCCGTCTGCAGCTCGCAGAGCAACCCGGCGACGAGCGACAGGCGGCTGCGGTCGCGCCCGGTGAGGGCCTGGACGACCTCGTCCAGGTCGAGCTCGGTGACGGTGGCGTCCTCCAGCCGGGCGCGGCCCGGGGTGTACTGGCGGCCGGCCGGCCAGAGGAGACTGACGCGCTCGCGGAGGGCCGCCGCGGCCGAGGCGGCCGGGGCGCTGGTGGTGGCAGTCATGAGCCGGAAGGGTAGGGCACGGTGAGCGTTCTGTCGATATATCGGCGGTCCGATCGAGCTGGGGTACACTGCCTGCGGTGGGTCCGCGCCGGCGCCGGCAGGGTGCCGCTCCCTGCCGGGCGGGCGGCGCGGACCCGGCGGAGCTGACCCCGGGATAGGCAGAAGATGGCCGCGATCGCGCTGGAAGGAG
>DATLLM010000220.1:0-4697 GCA_035537855.1 Chloroflexota bacterium
ACGCCGAACTTGGGCGGCACGGGCGAATCCGGCGGCCACCACCCCCGGTTGGGCGGGTAGATGCCCCAGTAGATCTGCTGCCAGGCGTCGCCCGTGCGCGACCAGGTGTAGCTCCCGTAGACCAGGCCGTTCAGCGCCACCCAGGGCACCGCGACGAGCGACACCCCGACCGCGTAGGGCAGGAGCCGCCGCAGGCCGGCGCCCAGGCGTTGGCGCCGGCCGCCGCCGGCCCCGACCGCCCCGCCGGCGACGAGGGCCAGGCCGAGCAGCGGGCCGGCGTACTGGAACGCGGGACGGAGCATCAGCACCCCGATCGCCACGCCACCCCAGAGCAGCGTCGCGCGCCTGCCGCTGGCCAGTCCGGCGACGAGCAGATAGAGGGCGCCGGCCTGGAGGGTCAGCAGCAGGGCCTCGGCCAGCAGCACGCCGCTGGCCAGCACGAACGGGGCGTAGACGGCGGCGAGCGCCCCCGCCACCCGGGCGGCCGTCAGCCCGAAAGCCCGCCGCGCCGTCAGGTAGCTCAGCCAGACGGTGATCGCCCCGAGCAAGGCCTGGGCGGCGAGCAGCGGGCCCTGCTCGACGCCACCCGCGACCCGGTAGACGAGCGACTGGAAGAGGGGGTACACCACCCCCTGCAACGAGGCGTGGTCGACCGCCTCTCGCAGCGCCGGCCAGAAGGCCGGCGTGCCCGCGACCGCCCAGGCGTCGAGGAAGCGCCGGGCGTGCTGCTGGAAGAACACGGCGTCGTCGGCGATCAGCACCCGCGCCGTGAAGCGCAGGTGCAGCAGTCGTAATACGAGCGCGGCGAGCGCAAACGCCACCGGCTCCCCGCCCGGCAGGGCGAGCAGGGATGCCGCCGTCTTCGTCCGCGCGCCCGCTACGATCCCACCTGAAGCCATCGATAGTGCTGCCAGAGGCTCACCCCAAGGCTCGCCCAGTCCAAGAGTATGAACGCACCCAGGAGGGCGAGGGTGAGCCAGCGGTCGTCCTTCCCGCCGAGGGCGCGGTAGAGCACCGCCCAACCGGCGGTGAACAGCAGCGCCAGCGGGAGGAGGGCGGGGAAGAAGCCTTTGGCCTGGGCCACCCCGCCCATCTCGATCGCCAGCACGCTGCCGAAGCCGAAGCGCAGCACCACCGAGCCGATCTGCGCCCCGGCGCCGAGCCACAGCACCAGGGGCAACCCGAGCGAGCGCTGCGGCGGGATCGCTTTCGCCCGTCGCCGGCCCAGCGCCCACCAGAGCAATCCGGCGGCGGCCCCCAGGACGAGCAAGCCCCCCAGCGTGGCGAGCACCGTGCCCGTCGCGCCCTCCCAGCGTACGCCGTAGTCGTAGGCGTACCAGAACGTGCCGAAGGACTCCCCCAGGCCCCCGCGGACGTAGTCCGGGAGCGCCCGCAGCAGGGTCAGGGGCCAGAAGTGGGCCAGCGACGCCCAGCGCGACGTCGACGGCGGCTGCGCCAGCAGCCGGGCGTAGACCGCCAGCACGGCGAGCGCCCCGGCGGCACCGCCCGCGGCGAGCGCGCGCCGGCCCACCCGACCGGCGATCCAGCCCCGGTAGCGCCAGAGCAGCGCCGCCGCCGTGCCCAGCAGCACCGGCGCCGCGGTGAGCTTCGTGCCGATGGCCAGCGCGGAGGCCGCGAGCCAGAGCGCGAGCCACCGCCGGTCCGGAGTGAGCCAGAAGCTGAGCGCGGCGAGCACGGCGACGCTGGCCAGCGCCGTGGCCAGGGGGTCGTTGTTCACGCTCGCCAGGAGGAACAGGTTGCCCGGCGCCAGGGTGGCGACGGCCGCGGCCGTCACCGCCAGCAGGGGCCGCTCGGGCCACAGCTTCCGCGCCGCGAGCCAGGTCGCCCCCGCCGTGACCAGGCCGGCGAGGGCCGAGAGCAGGCGCACGGCGAACAGCCGGTCGGCGATCGGCTGCCCGTCGGTCAGCCGGAAGGGGAGCGCCGCGACCGCGTAGTACGTCGGCGGCTGCAGGCGCTCGACGCCGGTGACGCCGCGCCCGCCGGTGGCCAGCCAGGTCTCGATGTACTCCCAGTGGCCGCCCTCGTCCGGGCCGTTGAACGGCGGATTCACGAGCGCGCCGAGCGCCGCCCGCGCCAGGAGGTAGCCGGCCAGGACGAGGAAGAGGGTGCTGCTAGACCGCACGGAACCGTGCTGCGTTCGTCCCGCGCGAGACGATCCTTCGTTGGGACACGGCGCCTCCGGGGGAGGACCCAACCGCCGCGCGGAACCGTGCTGCGCTCGCCCCGCGCGAGACGATCCCTCGGTGGGACACGGCGCCTCCGGGGGAGGACCTAGATCTCAACCCTTGCCAACAGGTAGCCGGCGCCGAGCGCCACCGCCAGCGCGGGCAGGGCCAGGAGGGCGCCCACCTCCACGCCGCCCCGGGCCAGGGCCAGAGCCAGCATCCCGGCGCAGATGCCGGCGCCGTACAGCACCAGCACCGCCCGGCGCTGCGGCATGCCCAGCTTCACCAGGCGGTGGCTGGTGTGGTCCTTGCCGCCCTGCGCCAGCGCGCGCCGGTTCCACAGCCGGTACGCCGTGACCAGCGAGGTGTCGAAGATGGGCAGGGCCAGCACCACCACCACCAGGATGAAGCTCCACCAGCCCGGGCCGGAGGCTTTCAGCTTCATCCCGATGATGGCCAGCAGGAAGCCCATGAACAGCGTGCCGGTGTCCCCCAGGAAGACGGTCGCCGGGTTGAAGTTGTAGCGCAGGAAGCCGATGCAGGCCCCCGCCAGGGCCAGCGCCATCGCCCCCACCAGCACCTGCCCGTTCAGCGCGGCGATGGCGAAGAAGAAGACGGCGGCGATCGCCGTCGCCCCGGCCGAGAGGCCGTTCATGTTGTCCAGCAGGTTGATGGCGTTGCTCAGCCCCACGATCCACAGCACCGTGAGGGGCAGGTCGAGCCAGGGCACGCCGAACACCCGCAGCTGCAACCCCCCCACGATGGCGATGGTCGCCGCGGCGACCTGCCCGAGCAGCTTCGTCCCCGGCGGCAACCCGCCGACCAGCTTGTCGTCGGCGAAGCCGATCAGGGTCAGGGTCAGCGTCGCCACGAAGATCGCCGCCAGCTCCCGCGTGGTGGCCGGCAGGAAGACCTCAGGCGCGGCGACCTCGAAGCGACTGATCGCCAGCACGCTCAGCCAGAAGCCGGCGTAGACCGCCAGCCCCCCGAGCAGGGGCGTGGGGCTGAGGTGGACCTTGCGCTGACTGGGAAGGTCGAGCACCCCGAAGCGGCGCGCCAGCCCCTTCGCCAGGGGGGTCGCCACCAGAGAGGCCGCCAGCGCGACCCCGAAGACGGTGAGATACGCCAGCGTGTACTGCATGGGAGGCTCAGGCTGTGGATTGAACGCCCGTCTACGTTACCAGGTTGCAGGCACCGAGGGCCCAGAGAACGCCCGCCCGGACGCCGGCGGCCGCGCTCCCTGCCGCCCCAGATCGAGGTAGTATGCGGTCATCGTCTGCAGCAGCGTCGAGACGTCGAAGCGGGGGTACGCCGCCGCCCGCGCGGCCGCGCCCATCTCCCGCCGCCGCTGCGGGTCTCGCAGCAGCTCGACGCACGCCGCCGCCCACGCGGCCGCGTCCCGCGGCGGCACGAGCCGCCCGGTGACCCCGTCCGCCACCAGGCTGCGCACCCCGCCCACGTTCGTCGCCACCACCGGCAACCCCGCGGTCATCCCCTCGATGATCACCACCGGCGTCCCCTCGGCGTCGCTCGTCGTCGTCAGCAGGTCCAGATCGGCGTAGACGGCGCGCAGGTCCTCCCGCGAGCGCCAGCCGAGGAAGTGCACCCGCCCGGCCAGGGCGGGCTGCGCGGCCAGGGATTCGAGCGCCGCCCGCCGCTCCGGCTCCCCGTCGCCGGCGATCACGAAGTGCGCCCCGGGCACCGCGGCCAGGATGCGCGCCGCCCCGGCGAGGAAGACCTCGTGCGCCTTGGTCGGCACCAGCCGGCTGATGATCCCCACCAGCGGCGCCGTCTCCCGCGGCGCCCCGGCCAGCCCCAGCTCCGCCCGCAAGCGCCCCGCCAGCCGTGGCGCTTCGAGGTACGGCCCCAGGTCCAACCCGAGCGGCACGACGTCGATCTGCTCCGGCCGGCCAACCCCGTAGCCGAGCAGCTCCTCCCGCTGGTCCTCGCTCAAGGCCACGATCCGGGTGGTCAGCTTCGCCAGGCGCCGCTCCACCTCGACGATCGCCCGCGTCCGCCGCGGCCCGAAGAACCCCTCGAACACGTGCCCGTGGAAGACGTGCACCCGCACCGGCACCCCCGCCAGGACCGCGGCCAGCCGCCCCACCGTCCCCGCCTTCGCCGTGTGCGTTTCCACGATGTCCGGGCGCCAGCGCCGGAAGAGGTAGGTCAGCTTGGCCAGCGCGATCGCGTCCTCCCGGGGGCGGATGTCCCGTCCCAGCTCGGGCACGATCAGCGGGTGCACGCCCCGCTCGCGCACCGCCGGGAGCATGCTCGCCTCGCCCTTCCCCTCCCGGCCGGTGACGACCAGTTGCTCAAACCGTTGAGAATCGAGACCGGCGGTCAGTTGGGCGATATGCACCGAGACGCCGCCCACGTTCAGCCGGGCGATCACCCGGCAGATCCGCAGCGGCCTCACCGCTGCCCCGCCGCGCCGCCGAGACGCGCCCGCATCTTCACCGCTCACCTCACCACTTGCCACGTCGATGTCTCTAAAACGGCGCGCTGTGC